>NZ_JBMKHV010000017.1:0-73369 GCF_049238585.1 Enterobacter cloacae complex sp. IR5428
CAAGAGGCCCGAAGGTCCCCCTCTTTGGTCTTGCGACGTTATGCGGTATTAGCTACCGTTTCCAGTAGTTATCCCCCTCCATCAGGCAGTTTCCCAGACATTACTCACCCGTCCGCCACTCGTCAGCAAAGCAGCAAGCTGCTTCCTGTTACCGTTCGACTTGCATGTGTTAGGCCTGCCGCCAGCGTTCAATCTGAGCCATGATCAAACTCTTCAATTTAAAAGTTTGATGCTCAATGAATTAAACTTCGTAATGAATTACGTGTTCACTCGTTGAGACTTGGTATTCATTTAGTGTCCGAGGACATTAAGAATCCATGTCACTTTGAGTGCCCACACAGATTGTCTGATAAATTGTTAAAGAGCAGTGCCGCTACGTTTTCGCTGCGGCGCGGGGTGTGCATATTACGCTTTCCCGCTTCAGAGTCAAGCGTTTATTTTGCTTTTCTCTGCTGACCCGGCGGCGTGTATGCCGTTGTTCCGTGTCAGTGGAGGCGCATTATAGGGAGTTCTTCTGAAGTGACAAGCACTAAATACAAAAAACTTTTCGTTCGCTCACTTTTCAAACTCAACGCTTATTTAACCCGCGAATCGTCCGTTAAACGTGCAATTTCACGGGCAAAACTGGCCACTTGATCCCAGTCGGTATAAACCACTTCTTTACGCGTATCCGTTTCCCCGCCCGTCATCTTCATGATCAGGCGGATCATAAAGCGGTCATACCAGCGGTAACGCGGGTAACGCAGCGCGCCCGCAAAGACAGAACAGATATCGGGCTGCCATGGCGAGCTCAGCAAAAACTTGCGCGTATAGCTGTTAGTCTGCGGTGTACGCTTCTCTGCTTTACGGGCAACCAGGTTGACCGAGTAAAACGCGCCGGGCAGCTTAGCGAGCTCCGCCGTATGCTTTTTCACAAAGCGATCCAGCGCCGGATGGAAATGACCGTAACGAATTGAAGCGCCAATGACCACACGGTCGTAATCCTGCCAGGCAATCTGTTCAGTGCGATTCAGGTTCACCACATCAGAATAAATGCCCAGCTCTTTGAGTTCAGAAGCCAGATATGAAGCAATCTCACGCGTTTGCCCATCACGCGTTGAGAAAAGAATTAACGTTTTCACCAATGTCTCCTTACTCACGCCAGAATGTTGGGGTAAACAGCACCAGCAGCGTAAAGACCTCAAGACGACCAAACAGCATATTGGCGATTAAGATCCACTTTGCCACCGGGTTCATACTGGCGAAATTATCCGCCACGACACCCAGCCCCGGCCCCAGGTTGTTTAACGTTGCCACCACAGAGGCGAAGGCAGAGAAATCATCCACGCCCGTGGCGATAATCGCCAGCATACTGACAATAAAGACCAGCGCATAAGCGGAGAAGAATCCCCACACCGCTTCGAGGATACGCTCCGGCAGTGCACGATTGCCCAGCTTGATGCTGTAAACCGCATTCGGGTGGACGAGACGTTTAAGTTCACGGTTCCCCTGCTTGAACAGCAGCAGAATACGGATCACCTTCAGGCCGCCGCCCGTCGACCCGGCACAGCCGCCGATAAACGCAGAGCACAACAGCAGCACCGGCAGGAACAGCGGCCAACGCGCAATACTGTCCGTGGTGAAACCGGCGGTTGTCGCCATCGATACCACCTGGAAGAAGGCCTGGTTCAGGGTCGTGACCGCCGAGTTATAGACATCGTGGAACCACAGTACCAGGGTACAGATGATCACCAGGGTCAACTGGACGCCAATAAACATCCGGAATTCCGGGTCGCGCCAGTACACCTTCAGGCTCCGTCCGCTAAGCAACGAGAAGTGTAGACCGTAGTTACAGCCTGAGATCAGCAAAAAGATGGCAATGATGGTATTGATCGTCGGGCTGTCGAAGTACCCAACGCTGGCATCGTGGGTGGAGAACCCGCCGATAGCGATAGTGGCAAAGCTGTGCCCGATGGCATCAAACGCAGGCATCCCGGCAAACCACAGCGCCAGCGCGCAGGCCACCGTCAGCAGGACATAAATAAGCCAAAGGGTTTTCGCCGTCTCCGCAATACGCGGGCGCATCTTGTTATCTTTCAACGGGCCAGGCATTTCAGCCCGGTAAAGCTGCATCCCCCCGACGCCCAGAATCGGCAGGATAGCCACCGCCAGCACGATGATCCCCATACCGCCGAACCACTGGAGCATCTGCCGGTAAAAGAGAATTGCATGCGGGAGTGAATCCAGCCCCACAAGCGTGGTGGCCCCGGTGGTCGTTAATCCGGAGAACGATTCAAAAAACGCATCCGTGACGGTGAGATTCGGTTGTTCAGAGAAGATAAACGGCAGCGCACCCACGCTTCCCAGTACCGTCCAGAACAGGACCACGATCAGAAAACCCTCCCGGGATTTCAGTTCACCTTTCTCACGGCGGTTTGGCCACCACAGCAGGGAGCCAATCGTCAGCGCGACAAAAAAGGTTTGCGTAAATGCACGCCCCGCGCCGTCCCGGTAGATGAGCGCCACCAGTCCGGGAATGATCATTGTCCCGGAGAAAAGTATGACCAGCAATCCAACGATTCGGGTAATGGCACGAAAATGCATCTCTGCCGCTTCCTTAGGTATTCAAAATTGTGAGGTGGGGATTATTCTTCAATCGGCAGTAATTGCAATGAACCGCGACTAAAATCAGCGAGTTTTGCTGAAAAAGCAGCCAGTTCCGCCTGAGGAAGCGCCACGCGTAATTGCACCATTGCCTGATAATCACTGTGTGCGATGACGCCGTTAAACTGTTTAAGCAGTGCTTCGATACCCGATAGCTGGGCGTAATCGCATAACAAAGTATATTCAGTAAGTGGCGTTTTGCGGGTTGTTATCAGCAGATTAAGCGCCTGCTGGACACCCCCTCCGTAGGCTTTAACCAGCCCTCCGGTGCCTAACAAAATGCCCCCGTAGTAGCGGACCACGACGGCGGTGATTTCACCCACGCCGCTGCCCATCAACTGGGATAGCATCGGTTTTCCGGCCGTACCCGCCGGTTCACCGTCGTCAGAAAACCCGAGCTGCTGTGAGTCGTCTGGCGGCCCTGCGACCCACGCCACACAGTGATGGCGGGCATCGGGGTGCTGCGCGCGGACGGACTCGACGAACGCCTTCGCCGCCTCCACGCCGTCAGTATGCGCCAACAGCGTGATAAAGCGGCTTTTCTTGATTTCCTCAACAAAGGTGACCGGCTCGGCCGGTATCAGCCAGCTTTCCATCAGGCCAGCTTCAGATCTCGCGTCATGTTCTCAATGCTGTTCTCGTGAATAACCACGTTATCCTCGATACGAATGCCGCCAAACGGCTTCAGCGCTTCAATTTTCTCCCAGTTGAAGTGCTTGCTGAACTGCCCTTCCCGCCACGGCGCCAGCAGGGATTCAATAAAGTAGATGCCCGGCTCAATGGTCAATACCATACGCGGCGCCAGAACGCGGGTGCAGCGCAGATAAGGATATTTAGACGGTGCCGCCAGGTGCGTACCGGTATCATCCTGCATAAAGCCCGCGACGTCATGAACCTGTAAACCCAGCGGGTGGCCGATACCGTGCGGCATAAATGGCCCGGTCAAATCGTTCTCAACCATCGCCTCTTCGCTCATGTCTTTGACAATCTGATGCTTACGCAGCAGTTTAGCGATGCGCTGATGGAACTGGATGTGATAATCCACATAGCTGGTTCCGGCCTTCATGGTGCCAATCAGCGCCAGCTGTTCGTCGTTCACGTCTTTGATCAATTGCGCAAAATCAGTATCCGCATTCGCCGCCCAGGTACGGGTCAGGTCTGCCGCATAGCCATTGTACTCAGCCCCCGCGTCCAACAGGAAGCTGCGCATCTCAGCCGGAACCTGATGATCCAGTTTGGTGTAGTGCAGAACCGAGGCATGTTCATTCAGCGCCACGATGTTGCTGTACGGCACGTCGGTATCGCGGTGGCCGGTCGCCGTCAGGTAGGCCTGATTGATATCGAACTCGCTCATACCGGACTGGAACGCTTCGTGCGCCGCACGGTGGCCATTCACCGCCGTTTTTTGCGCTTCACGCATGCAGTAAAGTTCGTAGTCGGTCTTGTAGGCGCGATAGTAGTGCAGATAATCCAGCACGCCTTTCGGGTTGAGTTTATCTGCCGGAATATCCAGACCCAGCGCACGCTCAGGAACCGGACCAATGTAGCCGATGTTCCCACGCGCCGCTGGCAACTGGCTGCCAATGCCGTCTGCTTTTGGCAGCGCAATCACGTCAATTTCTTCGGTCCAGAATGAGGTCGGCAGCGGCTCCACGTTGTGCCAGTAATCGACCGGCAGGTAGAACCACAGTTTCGGCTTGTTCACGCCATCCACCAGCAGCCAGCAATTTGGAACCTGCGTGACAGGCACCCAGGCTTTAAACTGCGGGTTAACCTTGAAGGGATAAGCGTGGTCATCAAGAAAAGTATTCATCAGCTCGCCGGAGTGGATCAGCAGGGCATCCAGCTTGAAGCGGGCCAGTACATCGCGGGTACGTTCCTGTAGGGTAACGATATGATTTTTATAAAGCGAAGCCAGTGAGTCCATCATTCTTCCTTTCGTTTTTTTGACCTCAAGTCATCGCATCTTAGCACACCTCACTCCGGCTGCGTGATTTCCACCGACCGTGATCAGTGCAGCAATTTCTTAATGACTAATTTGCATTTTATTAACATAAATTCCACACTCCGTTTCATCTGGTATGACCAGATCCAATTGCTGGATTCAGGAGACCGACATGCTCTACAAAGGCGACACCCTGTACGTAGACTGGCTGGAAGATGGCATTGCCGAACTGGTGTTCGATGCCCCCGGCTCAGTGAACAAGCTTGATACCGCGACGGTGGCCAGTCTTGGCCAGGCGCTGGATGTACTTGAAAAGCAATCAGATTTGAAAGGGCTGCTGCTGCGCTCCAACAAAGCGGCCTTTATCGTTGGCGCGGATATCACCGAATTCCTGTCGCTGTTCCTGGTGCCCGAAGAGCAGCTGAGCCAGTGGCTGCACTTTGCGAACAGCGTCTTTAATCGTCTGGAAGATCTGCCTGTCCCGACCCTTTCTGCCGTTAACGGTTACGCGCTGGGCGGCGGCTGCGAATGCGTGTTAGCCACTGATTACCGTCTGGCGACCCCAGACCTGCGCATCGGCCTGCCGGAAACCAAACTGGGCATTATGCCGGGCTTTGGTGGCTCGGTGCGTATGCCGCGCATGTTGGGTGCCGACAGCGCGCTGGAAATCATTGCCGCAGGTAAAGATGTCGGCGCGGAACAGGCGCAGAAAATCGGTCTGGTGGACGGCGTGGTTAAGCCTGAAAAACTGATTGAAGGCGCTGTAGCCATTCTGCGTCAGGCGATTAACGGCGATCTCGACTGGAAAGCCAAACGTCAGCCAAAGCTGGAGCCGTTGAAGCTCAGCAAAATTGAAGCCACCATGAGCTTCACCATCGCCAAGGGCATGGTGATGCAGACGGCGGGTAAACACTACCCGGCGCCGATCACGGCGGTGAAAACCATTGAAGCGGCAGCCCGTCTGGGCCGTGATGAAGCCCTGAAGCTGGAAAACCAGAGCTTTGTCCCGCTGGCGCACACCAACGAAGCCCGCGCGCTGGTTGGTATCTTCCTTAACGATCAGTTCGTGAAGGGCAAAGCCAAACAACTCACCAAAAACGTTGAAACGCCAAAACACGCGGCGGTACTCGGCGCGGGCATTATGGGTGGCGGCATCGCCTACCAGTCTGCATGGAAAGGCGTGCCGGTAGTGATGAAAGACATCAACGAGAAATCCCTGACGCTGGGCATGACCGAAGCGGCCAAGCTGCTGAATAAACAGCTTGAGCGCGGCAAAATTGACGGTCTGAAGCTTGCAGGCGTGATCTCCACCATCCAGCCAGTACTGGAATACAGCGGTTTCGACCGTGTGGACGTGGTGGTTGAAGCGGTCGTCGAGAACCCGAAAGTGAAAAAAGCGGTGCTGGCCGAAACCGAAGACAAGGTACGTCCGGAAACCGTGCTGGCCTCTAACACCTCCACCATTCCTATCAGCGAACTGGCGAGCGTGCTGAAGCGTCCGGAAAACTTCTGCGGGATGCACTTCTTTAACCCGGTGCATCGCATGCCGCTGGTCGAAGTGATCCGTGGGGAAAAAACCTCCGACGAAACCATCGCCAAAGTGGTGGCGTGGGCGAGTAAGATGGGCAAAACGCCAATCGTCGTTAACGACTGCCCGGGCTTCTTCGTTAACCGCGTGCTGTTCCCGTACTTCGCCGGTTTCAGCCAGCTGCTGCGCGACGGCGCAGACTTCCGCAAAATCGACAAAGTGATGGAAAAACAGTTCGGCTGGCCGATGGGGCCGGCGTATCTGCTGGACGTTGTCGGCATCGACACTGCCCATCACGCGCAGGCGGTGATGGCGGCGGGCTTCCCGCAGCGCATGCAGAAAGATTATCGCGACGCCATTGACGCCCTGTTCGACGCCAACCGCTTTGGGCAGAAAAACGGTCTGGGCTTCTGGCGCTATAAAGAAGACAGCAAAGGCAAACCGAAGAAAGAAGAAGATCCGGCGGTGGATGGCCTGCTGGCCGACGCCAGTCAGCCAAAACGCGACTTCACTGACGATGAGATCATCGCCCGGATGATGATCCCGATGATCAACGAAGTAGTGCGTTGCCTCGAAGAAGGCATTATCGCCAGCCCGGCAGAAGCGGATATGGCGCTGGTGTACGGCCTCGGCTTCCCTCCGTTCCACGGCGGCGCGTTCCGTTGGCTGGATACGCTCGGCAGCGCTCGCTATCTCGATATGGCTCAGCAATATCAGCACCTCGGTCCGCTTTATGAGGTGCCGGAAGGTCTGCGTAACAAAGCGCGCCATAACGAACCCTACTATCCAGCAGTTGAGCCAGCCCGTCCGGTTGGCACGCTGAAAACGGCTTAAGGAGTCACAATGGAAAAGGTTGTCATTGTTGATGCAATTCGCACCCCGATGGGCCGTTCAAAAGGCGGTGCATTCCGTAACGTGCGTGCGGAAGATCTCTCGGCGCACCTGATGCGTAGCCTGCTGGCGCGTAACCCGGCGCTGGACCCTGCTGCGCTGGACGATATTTACTGGGGCTGCGTCCAGCAGACGCTGGAGCAGGGTTTCAACATCGCCCGTAACGCGTCTCTGCTGGCGGAGATCCCGCATTCGGTTCCGGCGGTCACCGTCAACCGTCTTTGCGGTTCGTCGATGCAGGCGCTGCACGACGCGGCACGGATGATCATGACCGGCGATGCGCAGGCCTGTCTGGTGGGCGGCGTGGAGCACATGGGCCACGTGCCGATGAGCCACGGGGTCGATTTCCATCCGGGCATGAGCCGCAACGTGGCAAAAGCCGCCGGTATGATGGGCCTGACCGCCGAGATGCTCTCCCGTCTGCACGGCATCAGCCGTGAAATGCAGGATGCCTTTGCCGCGCGCTCGCATGCCCGCGCCTGGGCCGCCACGCAGTCTGGTGCCTTTAAAAATGAGATCATCCCAACCGGCGGTCACGACTCAGACGGCGTACTGAAGCAGTTCAGCTACGACGAAGTTATCCGTCCTGAAACCACTGTTGAAGCGCTTTCTACCCTGCGTCCGGCGTTTGATCCGATCACCGGCACGGTAACGGCGGGCACCTCGTCTGCCCTGTCCGACGGTGCCGCCGCCATGTTAGTGATGAGCGAAAGCCGCGCCCGCGAATTAGGCCTGACGCCACGCGCCCGCGTGCGTTCGATGGCAGTCGTGGGCTGCGATCCTTCCATCATGGGTTATGGTCCGGTCCCGGCGTCAAAACTGGCGCTGAAAAAAGCGGGGCTGAGCGCAAGTGATATCGACCTCTTTGAGATGAATGAAGCGTTCGCCGCGCAGATCCTGCCGTGCATTAAAGATCTGGGGCTGATGGATCAGATCGACGAGAAGATTAACCTCAATGGCGGCGCGATCGCCCTCGGTCACCCGCTGGGCTGCTCCGGGGCGCGTATCAGCACCACGCTGATCAACCTGATGGAACGCAAAGATGCCCAGTTCGGACTGGCGACGATGTGTATCGGGTTGGGTCAGGGGATCGCGACGGTGTTTGAGAGAGTGTAAATGTAAATAAGGAAAAGTATCTTAAAGCCAATGACGTCAGAACAAGGCGGCAAGCGAGCGAATCCCGATGAGCTTACATTAGTAAGTGATTCGGGTGAACGAGCGCAGCCAACGCAGTTATGGCGCCATTGGCGAAGAGAGACAGTTTAGTTGCCGTTCTTCCCGCCTGTCAGGGGCGGGTTTTTTACATTATTGCAGCAGCGAAATATCCGCCACGCGCAGGAACAGCTCACGCAGTTTCTCAAGCATCGAGAGACGGTTAATACGCAGCTCTTTATCTTCCACGTTCACCATCACCTTCTCGAAGAAGGCATCGATGACGTCACGTAGCTCCGCCAGCTCCACCAGTGCTTCCTGGTAGCGACCTTCCGCGAAATACGGCTCCAGCTTGTCGCGTAGCACCACAACCTGCATCGCCAGAGAAATCTCTTCCGGCTCTTTCAGGGTTGCAGCGTTTACGCGTTCGTTCAGCGTCTCGTCGGATTTCGCGAGGATGTTGGATACACGCTTGTTGGCCGCGGCCAGCGCAGACGCCGCTTCCAGCGTACGGAAGTGGGATACCGCCTTCATACGCGCATCGAAATCTGCCGGACGGGTCGGACGACGCGCCAGCACCGCCTGAATGGTATCAACGGAGTAACCTTCGTCCTGATACCACGCGCGGAAACGACCGAGCATAAAGTCGATAACATCATCCACAACCTTCGCGTTGGTCAGCTTATCGCCGTACAGACGGACCGCTTCTTCGGTCAGCGTTTGCAGATCGAGATTGAGGTTCTTCTCTACGATGATGCGCAGCACGCCCAGCGCAGCACGACGCAGCGCAAACGGGTCTTTGTCGCCTTTCGGATGCTGACCGATACCGAAGATACCCGCCAGGGTGTCCATCTTATCGGCAATCGCCACGGCGCAGGCAACCGGGTTAGACGGCAGATCGTCACCGGCAAAGCGCGGCTGATACTGCTCGTTCAGGGCCACAGCCACGTCTTCCGCTTCGCCGTCATGACGCGCGTAGTGCATGCCCATCACGCCTTGGGTGTCGGTAAATTCGAACACCATGTTGGTCATCAGGTCGCACTTGGAGAGCAGGCCCGCGCGGGTAGCGTGGTTAACGTCGGCACCAATTTCACGGGCAATCCAGCCGGACAGCTCCGCGATACGGTCAGTCTTGTCGCGCAGCGTACCCAGCTGCTGCTGGAAGAGTACGGTTTGCAGACGCGGCAGGTTATCTTCCAGACGTTTTTTACGGTCGGTGTTGAAGAAGAACTCGGCGTCCGCCAGACGTGGACGCACCACTTTCTCGTTACCGGAGATAATCTGGCTCGGATCTTTCGATTCGATGTTCGCGACGAAGATGAAGTTTGGCAGCAGCTGGCCGTCGTTGGCGTAAACCGGGAAGTACTTTTGGTCACCCTTCATGGTGTACACCAGCGCTTCAGCCGGAACGGCCAGGAATTTCTCTTCGAATTTCGCGGTCAGCACAACCGGCCATTCGACCAGAGAGGTCACTTCTTCCAGCAGGCTATCGCTCAGATCGGCATTACCGCCAATTTTGCGCGCCGCTTCTTCGGCGTCAGCTTTGATTTTGGCTTTACGCTGTTCGTAGTCAGCAATGACCTTACCGCGCTCCAGCAGGATCTGCGGGTACTGATCAGCATTGTCGATGGTGAACTCCGGCTCGCCCATAAAGCGGTGGCCGCGGATCACGCGATCGGACGCCACGCCCAGAATGGTCGCCGGAATAACGGTATCGCCCAGCAGCAGGGTCACGGTGTGAACCGGACGCACAAAGTGTACGTCAGACGCGCCCCAGCGCATCAGCTTAGGAATCGGCAGCTTAGCCAGCGAGGTCGCAATCATATCTGGCAGCAGCGCTTCCGCGCTTTCGCCTTTCACATGGGCACGATACAGCAGCCATTCACCTTTGTCGGTGGTCAGACGTTCGGCCTGATCGACGGTGATACCGCAGCCGCGCGCCCAGCCTTCAGCCGCTTTGCTCGGCTTGCCTTCCGCGTCGAACGCCTGGGCAATGGCCGGGCCACGTTTTTCAACTTCGCGATCCGGCTGAGACGCCGCCAGATTTGCCACTTTCAGCGCCAGACGACGCGGTGCAGCAAACCACTCAATTTTACCGTGCGCCAGGCCAGCGTTATCCAGCTCAGCAGTGACGTTCGCAGCGAAAGATTCAGCCAGGCTGCGCAGGGCTTTTGGTGGCAGCTCTTCAGTGCCGATTTCCACCAGGAAAGTTTTCTCAGACATGGCCGCCTCTTATTTGTTTCGGTTGCACATCGGGAAGCCAAGGGCTTCACGGGACGCGTAGTAAGCTTCAGCAACGGCTTTGGTCAGGGTACGAATACGCAGAATGTAGCGCTGACGTTCAGTCACGGAGATCGCTTTGCGGGCATCCAGCAGGTTGAAGCTGTGGGCAGCCTTCAGAATACGCTCGTAGGCAGGCAGAGGCAGCGGAGTCTCCAGCGCCAGCAGCTGCTGGGCTTCTTTCTCGTACTGCTCGAAGCAGGTGAACAGGAAGTCCACGTCCGCGTATTCGAAGTTATAGGTGGATTGCTCCACTTCGTTCTGATGGAACACGTCGCCGTAGGTGGTTTTACCCAGCGGGCCGTCACTCCAGACCAGGTCGTAAACGCTGTCTACGCCCTGAATGTACATGGCCAGACGTTCCAGACCATAGGTGATTTCGCCGGTGATCGGTTTACATTCCAGACCGCCAACCTGCTGGAAGTAGGTGAACTGGGTCACTTCCATGCCGTTCAGCCACACTTCCCAACCCAGACCCCAGGCACCCAGCGTTGGGTTTTCCCAGTTATCTTCCACGAAACGAATGTCGTGAATGGTCGGATCCATACCCAGCTCTTTCAGTGACCCGAGGTACAGTTCCTGAATATTGTCAGGTGATGGCTTAATCACCACCTGGAACTGATAGTAGTGCTGCAAACGGTTCGGGTTTTCGCCGTAACGGCCATCGGTCGGACGACGGGATGGCTGAACATAGGCGGTTGCCATTGGCTCTGGCCCTAACGCGCGCAGGCTGGTCATCGGGTGTGAGGTGCCTGCGCCAACTTCCATGTCCAAAGGTTGAACAATGGTGCAGCCCTGACGAGCCCAGTAATCCTGTAAGGTCAGGATCAGGCCCTGGAAGGTCTTGGTATCAAACTTTTGCATAGTATTTCGTGCTGGATACGTGTGGTTTTAAATGGAAGGGATCAGTATACCCGCTGGCTGCAAGATATACAGTACGAAACGGGGTTGTTTAGGGAAAATTGGGGAATAAGCCCTACAGCCAGAACCTGCGAAGGCTCTGGTTGCTGCTTATACGAGCAATTTAGCGCATTGAGAGATGTAAAAACTGGCCGTCTGCATCAAAAGAGCAGACAAAGCCCTCTTTACGCGCCGTATAGCCTTTCAGTTCATAGCTGCCCTGAAAGCGCTCGAAGCCGTTAATATGAATTTTCTGTGCTTCGGAATTATAGCGGTGAGCCGCCTGATCCCTGCACAGCTGTTCCATATTCAGGGAACGCTCCGGGCTCATTTTCCCCTGCTGCGCTTTTTGGACTGGAGCCTCCTGAGAAGCACTGCACCCTGCTAATAAAAGCAGCAGAAAGAGTGACGCCCCACGCTTCATCATCATTTTTATTACCGCCCTGGTCAGTGGCTGTTATTTTTAGTAGCAACACGTTTATAGATTAATGTTCAACATTCTGCGAATCTCGCCAGCTCCCGACAAGACAGCCTGGTTAAACTCAGAATTTTCCAAGGGAAAAGTTTTACGCAATCGCAGTCACACTTTCTTTATCAGGAATACAGAGGAACTGATGCAGTCAAAAATTAACTGGATTGATAACCTGCGGGGAATAGCCTGTCTGATGGTGGTGATGATCCACACTACGACCTGGTATGTCACGAACGCGCACAGTATCAGCCCTGTTAACTGGGATGTCGCCAATATTCTGAACTCAGCCTCACGCGTGAGCGTCCCGCTGTTCTTTATGATTTCCGGTTTTCTCTTTTTTGGCGAGCGTAGCGCGCAGCCGAGACATTTCATCCGTATTGTCTCCTGTTTGCTGTTTTACAGCGCCATTTCGCTGCTCTATATCATCCTGTTCACTTCAATTAACGCTGAACGTTCCCTGCTCAATTTGTTGCAAAAACCGGTGTTCTATCATCTGTGGTTTTTCTTCGCGATAATGGTTATCTATCTGGTTTCGCCGTTAATTCAGGTAAAAAACGTTAGCGGTAAAATGCTGCTGGCCTTGATGGTAATAATCGGGATCGTGGCAAACCCGAATACCGTCTCACAGAAAATTGATGGCTTTGAATGGCTGCCCGTTAACCTCTATATCAACGGCGATACGTTTTATTACGTGCTGTACGGCATGCTGGGGCGCGCCATCGGCATGATGGAGACGCAAAAGAGAGGAATAAACTGGCTTTGCGCGGCAGCATTTATCGCCGGTGTGTTTATTATCTCTCGAGGGACGCTGCACGAGCTGCAATGGCGCGGAAACTTTGCCGATACCTGGTATCTCTACTGCGGGCCGATGGTCTTTATCTGCGCGGTTTCGCTGCTGACCCTGTTTAAAAACACCCTGAATGCCCGCCCGCTTCCGGTGCTGGGGTTTATCTCTCGCCACTCGCTGGGCATTTACGGTTTTCACGCGCTGGTGATCCACGCCCTGCGCACCCGCGGCGTTGAGCTTAAAAGCTGGCCGGTGCTGGATATTGTCTGGATATTTACCGTTACGCTGGTTGTCAGCCTGCTGCTCTCAATGCTGCTGCAACGCATCGATACACGCAGGTTTGTGAGCTAACCCGGTTGAAGGCTGGCAGGCCGGGTAAGCGTTAGCGCCACCCGGCTCCTGTTTATGACATTAGCGGTAAAAGCTGCTGATAGATTTTGCGGAAAACGTCTCGTCTTTCAGCGTAGCGAGCATGATTTTTCGCATCAGGACGATGCTGCTGTTCAAGCGGCAGCTGGGGCAAAAGCTGGGGCAGTGGTTTATCCCGGTTCAGCGCAATTTGCGCCAGCCGTGCCGCACCGAGCGCCGGACCAACATCTCCCCCAGTACGATAGTCCAACTGCAACCCGCTGATATCGGAAAGCATTTGCCGCCAGTAGCTGCTTCGTGCCCCGCCGCCAATTAACGTAATGCTGGATGGCGTCAGGCCACAGTCATGCACGACATCCATGCCGTCCGCCAGCGCATAACCGACCCCTTCAAGCACCGCGCGCGCCAGCTCTGCCGGGCCGTGCTGATGGGTAAGGCCGAAGAAGACCCCTTTCGCTTCCGGGTTGTTATGCGGCGTCCGCTCGCCTGAAAGGTACGGTAAAAACCAGACCGCACCGGCAGTATCATCCGCCTGCTGTGCCGCTGCGATAAGCGCCGGGACGTCCGCCATTCCGGTCAGCTTTGCCGCCCAGTCGAGGCAGGATGCCGCGCTCAGCATCACCGACATCAAATGCCATTTACCCGGCAACGCGTGGCAGAAGCTGTGTACGGCGCTTTCAGGGTTACTACGATAGCCGTCACTGACGGCAAAATAGACGCCGGAAGTGCCGAGCGAGAGCATGGCCTGTCCTGTCTCCACCATCCCCACGCCGACCGCACCCGCCGCATTATCGCCACCGCCGGCAACGACAGGTACGGCTGGCATATTCCAGCGTTCAGCAACAGAAGGCTGCAAAGCGCCCGTGATATCACTGCCTTCAAACAGCGCAGGCATATGATCGCGCGTCAGCTGGCAGGCATCCAGCATCGCTTCGCTCCAGTCCCGTTTCGCCACGTCGAGCCACATCGTGCCCGCGGCGTCAGACATGTCGCTGGCAAAATCCCCCGTCATGCGAAAACGAAGGTAGTCTTTCGGCAACAGAACTTTCGCCACCTGACGAAAAATCTCAGGCTCATGGCGCTGCACCCACAGGAGTTTTGGCGCGGTAAAACCGGGCATCATCAGGTTGCCCGTAATCTCGCGGGACGCAGGCACACGCTCCTCAAGGATCGCGCACTCTTCCGCACAGCGGCCATCGTTCCAGAGAATAGCCGGGCGCAGAACGCGATGCTGGCTATCCAGCAGCGTGGCGCCATGCATTTGCCCGGCAATGCCCAGCGCTTTCACGTAGCGCAGGCTGTGCTGCTCACCTAAGGCTTTCATCGCGCGGTCCGTCGCCTGCCACCACTGCTCCGGATCTTGTTCCGACCAAAGTGGCTGCGGGCGTGAAACCTGCAACTTTTCAGTCTGCGTGGCTAACACATCGCCCTGCTCGCTTAACAGGATGGCTTTCACCCCCGACGTGCCAAGATCGATCCCGATATACATGTGGTGACTCCTTTGACAGAAATGCCCGGCGGCGCTGCGCTTACCGGGCATGAATGCTGTTATTTATCGAACAGGTAGTGATTGACCAGGTTTTCCAGCAGTTCCTGATGGCCGCTCTGATGCTGCGGTGCCAACTGATGCTGTTCAGCGTACTTCGCGATCTCCGCAAGCGATAACTGACCTTTCAAAATTTGCTGGCCCAGCTCACTGTTCCAGCCGCTGTAGCGCTTCGCCACGCGCTTATCCAGCTCACCGTCTTCAATCATACGGGCCGCCACCTTCAGCGCCAGCGCCATGGTGTCCATCGCGCCAATATGCCCGTAGAACAAATCGTATTTATCGGTGCTCTGGCGACGCACTTTGGCGTCGAAGTTCAGGCCGCCGGTGGTGAAACCGCCCGCTTTGATGATTTCGTACATCACCAGCGCATTCTCTTCGACGCTGTTCGGGAACTGGTCGGTATCCCAGCCCAGCTGCGGATCGCCGCGGTTCGCATCCACCGATCCGAAGATGCCCAGCGCAATCGCAGAGGCGATTTCGTGATGGAACGAGTGGCCCGCCAGCGTGGCGTGGTTAGCCTCAATGTTCACTTTGATCTCTTTTTCCAGACCAAACTGCTTCAGGAAGCCATACACGGTGGCGACATCGTAGTCGTACTGATGCTTGGTTGGCTCCTGTGGTTTTGGCTCAATCAGCAGCGTACCGCGGAAGCCGATTTTGTGCTTGTGGTCCACCACCATCTGCATAAAGCGGCCAATCTGCTCGCGCTCCTGGCGCAGGTCAGTATTCAGCAGCGTTTCATAGCCTTCACGACCGCCCCAGAGAACGTAGTTCTCACCGCCCAGCTGATGCGTGGCGTTCATCGCAGTCACGACCTGGGTTGCCGCCCAGCTGAAGACTTCCGGGTCCGGGTTGGTTGCCGCGCCCGCGCCATAGCGAGGGTTGGTAAAGCAGTTAGCCGTACCCCAGAGCAGCTTCACGCCGCTTTGCTGCTGTTTTTCAGCCAGCACGTCGACCATCTGCGCAAAATTGTTCAGATACTCTTTCAGCGACGCCCCTTCCGGCGACACGTCCACATCGTGGAAACAGTAGTACGGCACGTTCAACTTATGGAAGAACTCGAACGCGACGTCGGCTTTACGCTTCGCCAGCTCAATGGCCTCGCCCGGCTGTTGCCATGGACGGTCAAAAGAGCCCACGCCGAACATATCGGCACCGTTCCAGCAGAAGGTGTGCCAGTAGCAGGCGGCAAAGCGCAAGTGATCTTCCATGCGCTTACCCAGCACCAGCTCATCCGGGTTGTAGTGACGAAATGCTAAAGGATTGGTCGTTTTCGTGCCTTCGAAACGAACGCGATCGAGTTGGTCGAAATAAGCTTGCATATTGAGCTCCATAATCAGGGTATGCGGCGTGGTCTTGCTTCTGGAGTAATAGTGAATAGACATTGGAGGTTGCTCAATTACGTTATTTCACACTGCTATTGAGAGAATGCGCAATTGTGCGCTGGCTCGCAAAATAATGTGCAGACAAACTATTTTTCGGCGCGCATTCCAGAATCAAATGTAATTAATAGGTTACGCTTTTTAAAATCCGATCGCGGTCATAAATTCAGAAATAAACCAAATATCGTAATGAGAAGATAAAAATCTGTAATTGCCAGCAGGCCTTTCCACGTTAAAAATTTGCTGCGTCTCAGCAGTGAATGTTTCTTTTATCTCAGCTACACATACCCCTACAAAAAGGCCTAATAATTATGAAGATAAAGAACCTGACCCTAACGCTCTGCACTACTCTCCTGCTTGCAAGCTTTGCCGGCCACGCCAAAGAGGTCAAAATCGGCATGGCGATTGATGACTTACGCCTGGAGCGCTGGCAAAAAGATCGCGATATCTTTGTTAAAAAAGCGGAATCTCTCGGTGCGGAGGTGTTCGTTCAGTCCGCTAACGGCAACGAAGAGACGCAAATGTCGCAAATTGAGAATATGATCAACCGTGGCGTCGATGTGCTGGTCATTATCCCGTATAACGGCCAGGTATTAAGCAACGTGGTGAAAGAAGCAAAACAGGAAGGCATAAAAGTCCTGGCTTATGACCGCATGATTAATAATGCGGATATTGATTATTATATTTCGTTCGACAATGAAAAGGTGGGTGAATTACAGGCTAAAAGCCTGATCGCAAAAGTGCCTCAAGGGAATTATTTCCTGATGGGCGGCTCGCCTGTGGATAACAACGCCAAACTGTTCCGTCAGGGACAAATGAAAGTGCTGAAGCCGTATATCGACGAGGGCAAAATTAAAGTCGTCGGCGATCAGTGGGCTGACGGCTGGTTACCGGAAAACGCGCTGAAAATTATGGAAAACGCGTTGACCGCAAATAACAACAAAATCGATGCAGTGGTGGCCTCTAACGACGCCACTGCGGGGGGCGCCATTCAGGCGCTGAGCGCGCAGGGTCTGGCCGGGAAAGTCGCTATTTCCGGACAGGACGCCGACCTTGCGGGTGTAAAACGCATTATCGCGGGTACCCAGACTATGACGGTCTATAAGCCCATTACCGAGCTTGCCAATACCGCCGCCGAAATTGCCGTTGAGCTGGGAAATGGCCAGCAACCTAAAGCAGACGCGACGTTAAATAACGGCCTGAAAGACGTGCCAGCTCGCCTGCTTACCCCTATCGAAGTCAACAAAGAGAATATTGACGCCACGGTGGTGAAAGACGGTTTCCATAAGAAGAGTGAACTGTAATCCAGCGCAGCCCCTGCCCGGCGGGGGCGCATCGACCTGCCCTGTTCATCTGTCGGGCTATGCGGAGCAGTTATGTCTTATTTACTTGAAATGAAAAGCATCACCAAAGCCTTCGGGGCGGTGAAAGCGGTCGACAACGTAAGCCTGCGGCTGAACCCCGGCGAAGTGATGTCGCTGTGCGGCGAAAACGGCTCGGGGAAATCCACGCTGATGAAGGTGCTGTGCGGGATCTATCCGCACGGCAGCTACGAGGGCGAAATCGTCTTTGCCGGTGAGGTGCTTCAGGCCACGCACATTCGTGATACCGAACGTAAAGGCATCGCTATCATTCACCAGGAGCTGGCACTGGTGAAGCACCTTACCGTGCTGGAAAATATCTTTCTTGGGGCCGAACTCTCGCGCCACGGCGTACTGGATTACGACACCATGACGCTGCGCTGCGAAAAACTGCTGGCCCAGGTGAGTCTCGCTATCTCACCGGATACGCGCGTGGGCGACTTAGGTTTGGGCCAGCAGCAGCTGGTGGAGATCGCCAAGGCGCTAAATAAACAGGTACGCCTGCTGATCCTCGACGAGCCAACCGCCTCGCTCACCGAACAGGAAACCGCCGTTCTGCTCAATATCATCCGCGATCTGCAAAACCACGGTATCGCCTGCATCTATATTTCGCACAAGCTCAATGAGGTGAAAGCTATTTCCGACACCATCTGCGTCATCCGCGACGGGCAGCACATTGGCACGCGTGAAGCAGAAGGCATGAGCGAAGATGACATCATCACCATGATGGTGGGTCGCGAGCTCACCGCACTGTATCCCAACGAACCACACACCATAGGCGAAGAACTCCTGCGCGTGGAAAACCTGACGGCGTGGCATCCCGTTAACCGCCACATCAAGCGCGTGGATAACCTCTCCTTCTCGCTGCACCGCGGCGAAATTCTCGGTATTGCGGGTTTAGTGGGTGCCGGAAGAACCGAGGCCGTGCAGTGTCTGTTTGGCGTCTGGCCGGGGCGCTGGGAAGGCAAAATTTATATCGACGGTCAGCCGGTAAAAATCGACAACTGCCAGCAGGCCATTGCCAAAGGCATTGCTATGGTGCCCGAAGACCGCAAAAAAGACGGCATCGTGCCGGTCATGGCGGTGGGAAAAAATATCACGCTGGCGGCGCTCAGCCAGTTTTCCGGCGCGCTGAGCAGCCTGGATGATGCCGCAGAACAGCAGTGTATTCTTCAGTCACTTGCCAGGCTCAAGGTGAAAACCTCCTCGCCGGAACTGGCGATAGGTCGCCTGAGCGGCGGCAACCAGCAGAAAGCGATTCTGGCACGCTGCCTGTTGCTTAATCCGCGCATTTTAATTCTGGACGAACCCACGCGCGGGATCGATATCGGCGCGAAGTATGAAATCTACAAGCTGATCAACCAGCTTGTGCAGCAAGGGATTGCCGTCATTGTTATCTCGTCCGAATTGCCTGAAGTGCTGGGGCTGAGCGACCGCGTGCTGGTCATGCATGAAGGGAAACTCAAAGCCAACCTGAACAACCAGAACCTGACGCAAGAGCAGGTGATGGAAGCTGCCTTAAGGAGCGAACGCCATGTCGAAAAGCAACCCGTCTGATATCAAAGTCGCTGTTCCGACGCCCGGTGCGTTCGCAGGACTTAAATCGCTGAATCTGCAAGTTTTTGTAATGATTGCCGCCATTATCGTCATCATGTTGTTCTTTACCTGGATGACCGATGGCTCCTATTTGAGCGCACGTAACGTCTCTAACCTGCTGCGTCAGACCGCCATCACCGGGATCCTGGCGGTGGGGATGGTCTTTGTGATTATCTCAGCGGAAATTGACCTGTCGGTAGGGTCGATGATGGGTCTGCTCGGCGGCGTGGCGGCAATTTTTGACGTCTGGCTCGGCTGGCCGCTGCCGCTGACGATTGCGGTCACGCTGGTACTGGGTCTGCTGCTGGGTGCGTGGAACGGCTGGTGGGTGGCCTACCGTAAAGTCCCGTCGTTTATTGTCACCTTAGCAGGGATGCTGGCCTTCCGCGGTATTCTGATTGGGATCACCAACGGCACTACCGTCTCCCCGACCAGCGCCTCGATGTCCCAGATTGGCCAAAGCTACCTCTCTGATGGCGTCGGTTTTACGATCGGCGTGGTTGGGCTGATGGCGTTTGTCGCGTGGCAATGGCGAGGACGCATGCGTCGCCAGGCGCTGGGGCTGGCCTCGCCTGCCTCAACCTCGGTTGTCGGCCGTCAGGCGCTTACTGCGGTGATTGTGCTGGGGGCCATCTGGCTGCTAAACGATTATCGCGGTGTCCCAACGCCCGTTCTGCTGCTGGCGCTGTTGCTGTTAGGTGGGATGTTTATGGCCACACGTACCGCATTCGGTCGCCGTATTTATGCTATCGGCGGCAATCTTGAAGCCGCGCGTTTATCTGGTATCAACGTCGAGCGCACCAAACTCGCCGTCTTTGCCATCAACGGCCTGATGGTAGCCATCGCGGGGCTGATCCTCAGCTCACGACTGGGTGCGGGTTCCCCGTCTGCCGGTAATATTGCCGAGCTGGACGCCATCGCCGCCTGCGTGATTGGCGGGACCAGCCTCGCCGGAGGCATTGGCAGCGTGGCGGGGGCGGTGATGGGCGCATTTATTATGGCTTCGCTGGATAACGGGATGAGTATGATGGACGTGCCGACGTTTTGGCAGTATATCGTCAAAGGGGCCATTCTTTTGCTGGCAGTCTGGATGGACTCTGCCACCAAGCGGCGCGCCTGAGAACCGTATCGTGACTAATTTGGGAAAGTGAGCCATGTTTGAAAAGCGTCACCGCATTACGTTGTTATTCAATGCCAACAAAGCCTATGACCGTCAGGTGGTTGAGGGGGTTGGTGAATATTTGCAGGCGTCGCAATCCGAATGGGATATTTTCATCGAAGAAGATTTCCGTACCCGTCTGGAGAACATCAAAGACTGGCTGGGAGACGGGGTTATCGCTGACTTTGACGACCCCGTGATTGAACAGTTGCTGAGTGGTGTCGACGTACCTATCGTGGGCGTTGGCGGCTCTTACCATTCAGCGGAACATTACCCCCCCGTTCACTACATCGCCACGGATAACCATGCCCTGGTTGAGACCGCCTTCCTCCATTTAAAGGAGAAAGGCGTCCATCGTTTTGCGTTTTACGGATTGCCCGCCACCAGCGGAAAGCGCTGGGCGATGGAGCGTGAGTATGCCTTCTGCCAGCTGGTTGCCCAGGAGAAGTATCGCGGCGTCGTTTATCAGGGGCTGGAAACCGCGCCAGAAAACTGGCAGCACGCACAGAATCGCCTGGCTGACTGGCTGCAAACACTGCCGCCCCAGACAGGGATTATCGCCGTGACGGACGCCCGCGCCCGCCACGTATTACAGGTGTGCGAACATTTGCATATTCCTGTGCCTGAAAAGCTGTGCGTGATTGGTATTGATAACGAAGAGCTTACGCGCTATCTGTCGCGCGTGGCGCTCTCATCCGTGGCGCAGGGTACCCGTCAGATGGGCTATCAGGCCGCAAAGCTGCTGCACCGACTGTTAGACAACGAATCCCTGCCGCTCCAGCGTCTGCTGGTTCCGCCCGTTCGCGTGGTCGAGCGTCGCTCAACTGACTACCGCTCCCTAAACGATCCGGCCGTGATTCAGGCGATGCACTACATTCGCAATCATGCCTGCAAAGGGATCAAGGTCGATCAGGTGCTGGATTCGGTCGGCATTTCACGTTCGAATCTGGAGAAGCGGTTTAAAGAGGAAGTCGGTGAGACGATCCACGCCGTGATCCATGCGGAAAAGCTGGAGAAAGCGCGCAGTCTGCTGATCTCCACCTCGCTGTCGATCAACGAGATTTCACAGATGTGCGGCTATCCGTCGCTTCAGTATTTCTATTCGGTGTTCAGGAAAGAGTATGACACCACGCCGAAGGAGTACCGGGAACGGTACAGTGAAGTCCTGCTCTAGAAAAAAGAACGCCTTCCAGTGGAAGGCGTTTTTCATTACATATGTGCGGCAATCAGACGCTGGTTATCCTGGTACATGGAGAACAGGTAGTTGTTGTAGCGCTGTCCCTGGGTGGAATAACCTTTCAGCTTGTGGATCATCGCCGTGGCCGTCACTTCCTGATCCGCCTTACGCAGCTGCGCGCGTGACTTACGGAACGAAGAGTAGGCCGGGTGGGTGTTCAGATTCACCACATAGGCATTCACGGAATCTTTCACCGATTCAAACTGTGAATAGCCCTTCACCTTGCCGGGTGCATTAGTACAACGACCTTTTGCGCATTTCATGCCAAACAGATTGTTGTTGTTGCGCGCCAGCTTCGAGGTGCCCCAACCGCTTTCGGCGGCGGCCATTGTCGCGACCATACTGCCTGGAATAATGTCCACACGCTCTAACAGAGTGTTCCACGGCACACGACGCGTGTTCCCGCTCCACTTCACTTTATAGCGTTTGGCGATGTCTTTCAGGCGAGTGCGCTCAGACGGCGACCAGCGGCTATCGTACTGTTTGGCGATCAGCCAGTTACGATCCGCAGTAATCGCGGCATTTTGACTTTTAATGTAAGGCATTACCGTCCGGAGAAACGCTTTTTTCCTTGGTGTCCCGGAAGGGTATTTTCGCAAATCAGGAAGTGAACTACTCTTTGCACTATTGCGAGAATACTCTTGTTTACTGCTAACCTTACTGCTTGTCGTCTTTATTACGTGGGCTTTCTTACTCGTTGTATCCGTGTGCGTCTTTGCAAGCACCTCACCTGAAAATGCCATGGTGAGTAACATGAGTATCGCGGCCCCATATCGTCGAATGGGAGTCGATATCATTAGGTCTCCTGGTCGGATATAAGCATTCCAACACCTTATTTTCTTCAAAATTTGAGAGCGGAATCTCAAATCGTACCAAAAATAGTCTTCAAGAGCACGTCTATAAATAGTCCAATTCCGAAACTATGTCATCCGGAACATGCTCATTAAAGCACCAACACTGGAAAAATGTGCGCGATATCGCAGATAACTGCCTAATTTTGCGCGGGATCACTCATCCCTTCGCGTCCTCCTGGCAGAAAGCCTCAGAGGAGGAGTTTTTCCCCTGAGCCGAATGGCACACTGGTCAAAAATGCCGCGACAGGAAAATGGAATGAAACGCACTGCATTAGCTGTTCTGATGTTACCCGCATTCGCGCATGCCGACTGGTCATCGCCGGGATTTGACGCATTCAACGCTGAAGGTACCGGCGTCTTTACCAGCCAGGCAACGCTTGCGAAGGGTACCCGTCCACTGACGTTGAGTCTTGACAACGCGTGCTGGCAGCCGACAAAGGCCATTAAGCTCAACGAGATGCTGTCGCTCAAACCGTGCGAAGGCACGCCACCGCAGTGGCGATTATTCCGTGACGGCGTTTATCAGATGCGTATTGATACGCGCTCTGGAACGCCGACGCTGATGCTGACGG
Organism: Enterobacter cloacae complex sp. IR5428; assembly: GCF_049238585.1. NCBI lineage: Bacteria > Pseudomonadati > Pseudomonadota > Gammaproteobacteria > Enterobacterales > Enterobacteriaceae > Enterobacter > Enterobacter cloacae complex sp. IR5428. The sequence goes on from NZ_JBMKHV010000017.1 coordinate 22,678, forward strand.
TACAAAGTGCGGCGCCACAGCCTGTCGCAAACGTTACCCGCCAGTGCCCGAAGTGGGACGGCAAACCGCTCACGATCGACGTCGTTAACACGTTCCCGGAAGGCACGGTGGTGCGTGATTTTTACAGCAAACAGACCGCGACCGTTCAAAATGGCAAAGTGACTCTTCAGCCAGCCGCCAACAGCAATGGCCTGCTGCTGCTTGAGCGCGCCGAAACGGACAAACCCGCGCCGTTCAGCTGGCAAAACGCCACCGTCTATTTCGTGCTGACCGATCGCTTCGTGAATGGCGACCCCACCAACGACAACAGCTATGGCCGCCATAAAGATGGTATGCAGGAGATAGGTACTTTCCACGGCGGCGATCTGAAAGGGCTTACCAGCAAACTGGATTACCTTCAGCAACTGGGCGTGAATGCGCTCTGGATAAGCTCCCCGCTAGAGCAGATCCACGGCTGGGTTGGCGGCGGCACCAAAGGGGATTTCCCCCACTACGCGTATCACGGTTATTACACCCAGGACTGGACGAAACTCGACGCCAACATGGGCAACGAAGATGATTTACGCCAGCTTGTCGACGACGCGCACAGGCGCGGTATCCGCGTCCTGTTTGACGTTGTCATGAACCACGCGGGCTATGCGACGCTTGCAGATATGCAGCAATATCAGTTTGGCGCACTCTATTTACAGGGAGATGAGCTGAAAAAAACGCTCGGCGAACGCTGGACTGACTGGAAGCCAGGCGCGGGTCAAAGCTGGCACAGCTTCAACGATTACATCAACTTCAGTGACAAAGCCGCATGGGAAAAATGGTGGGGTAAAAAATGGATCCGTACCGATATCGGTGATTACGACAACCCGGGCTTTGACGACTTGACCATGTCCCTGGCCTTCCTGCCGGATCTGAAAACGGAATCAAAAACCCCGTCAGGTTTGCCGAACTTTTATCAACACAAGCCCGACACCAACGCGAAAGTGATGACGAATTTCACGCCGCGAGATTACCTGACCCACTGGCTTAGCCAGTGGGTACGTGACTACGGCATCGACGGTTTCCGGGTCGATACCGCCAAACACGTTGAGCATGAAGCCTGGCAACAACTGAAAGACCAGGCCAGCCAGGCGCTGGCCGCGTGGAAGGCCGCCAACCCGGACAAAAAACTCGACGATGCGCCGTTCTGGATGACCGGTGAATCCTGGGGCCACGGCGTGATGCAGAGCGATTATTACCGTCACGGCTTCGATGCGATGATCAACTTTGACTATCAGGAGCAGGCGGCGAAAGCAGTGGACTGTCTGGCAGATATGGATTTGACCTGGCAGCAAATGGCAGAAAAGCTGCAAAGTTTTAATGTGCTGAGCTATCTCTCCTCCCACGATACGCGTCTGTTCCGTGAAGGGGGCCAGCGCGCCGCTGAGTTACTGCTGCTGGCGCCGGGAAGCGTGCAGATCTATTACGGCGATGAATCAGAGCGTCCATTTGGCCCGACAGGCTCCGATCCGCTACAGGGAACCCGTTCGGATATGAACTGGCAGGACGTCACAGGTAAACAGGCGTTAACTGTCGCCCACTGGCAGCTTCTGGGGCAGTTCCGCGCCCGTCATCCGGCTGTGGGTGAAGGCAAGCAAACAACGCTGTCAATGAAAGAAGGCTACGGCTTTGTGCGCGAGCACAAGGGCGATAAGGTGATGGTGGTGTGGGCGGGTAATCAGTAGAACAGCCCCCTCACCCTAATCCTCTCCCCTAAGGGGCAAGGGGATTGCACGGTGCGGTCTTTCACCCTCGCCCCTTTGGGGAGAGGGCCGGGGTGAGGGGACATTCATCAGAACGATTCACTGCAATAATCCCTCTCCACCATACAAAACAACAAATCCGACCACATCCGCCGATTTGCACCAACACGGTGCTGGCGTTATGGTTACTGCCTTTCATATTAAGCCCGACAGATCACCTGCTATGACGTTTTCACAATTCGGCGACAAATTTACCCGCCATTCAGGCATTACCCGCCTGATGGAGGACCTCAACGACGGGCTGCGCACCCCAGGCGCTATCATGCTTGGCGGCGGAAACCCGGCTCAAATTCCGGAGATGAACACCTACTTCCAGACGCTGCTGGCAGACATGCTGGAAAACGGTAAAGCAACCGATGCGCTATGTAATTACGACGGCCCTCAGGGTAAAACAGAACTACTGACGCTTCTGGCGGTAATGCTGCGGGAAGCGCTGGGTTGGGATATCGAACCACAGAACATTGCACTGACAAACGGCAGTCAGAGCGCGTTTTTCTACTTATTCAATCTGTTCGCAGGACGCCGCGCCGACGGCACCACGAAAAAAGTGCTGTTCCCGCTGGCTCCGGAGTATATCGGCTATGCCGATGCCGGCCTCGAAGAAGACCTGTTTGTTTCCGCACGTCCGAATATCGAGTTGTTGCCAGAGGGCCAGTTCAAATATCACGTCGATTTTGAACATCTGCATATCGGTGAAGAGACGGGCATGATCTGCGTATCTCGTCCCACCAACCCGACGGGGAACGTGATCACCGACGACGAGCTGATGAAGCTGGATGCGCTGGCGAATCAGCACGGCATCCCGCTGGTGATCGATAACGCCTATGGCGTACCGTTCCCGGGGATCATCTTCAGCGAAGCGCGTCCGCTGTGGAACCCGAACATCATCCTCTGCATGAGCCTCTCCAAGCTGGGCCTGCCGGGCAGCCGCTGCGGCATTATCATTGCTAACGAGAAAATCATCACCGCCATTACCAACATGAACGGCATTATCAGCCTTTCCCCTGGCGGCATCGGCCCGGCGATGATGTGCGAGATGATCAGGCGTAACGACCTGCTGCGCCTGTCAAATGAGGTGATCAAGCCGTTTTACTCTCAGCGCGTTCAGGAAACTATCGCCATCCTTCGCCGCTACTTACCGGAGGAACGCTGCCTGATCCATAAACCGGAAGGGGCAATTTTCCTGTGGCTGTGGTTTAAGGATCTGCCCATCACGACAGAGCTGCTTTATCAGCGTCTGAAAAAGCGTGGCGTGCTGATGGTCCCGGGGGATTACTTCTTCCCGGGTCTGGATAAGCCGTGGCCGCATACGCACCAGTGCATGCGCATGAACTACGTCCCGGACCCGGAAAAAATCGAAGCGGGTGTGAAAATTCTCGCCGAAGAGATTGAGAACGCCTGGCGCGAGGCCGGTTAATAAAACCTCAGGCCAGATTACGCAGCCGTTCCACGCGTAGTCTGGCGGGGTCTATGCAGCGCAGCGCGTGGGTGGGACAGGCTTCGACGCAGGCGGGACCGCCCTCGCGATGCATGCACAAATCACATTTCAGCGCCTGAACGCGATCTCCCACAACCCGAACCTGCATTGCCCCGAACGGGCACGCCACCATACAGCTTTTGCAGCCGATACAGCGAGCCTGCTCAACGAGCCAGGCTCCCGCAGCACGGTGAATGGCCCCCGTCGGGCAGACATTCGCGCAGGGCGCATCTTCACACTGATGGCAGCCCACGGCTGTGGTGAAGGTTCCCCCCTTAACCACGCGGATACGTGACGTAAACGCTTCTGGCGTGGCGCTGCTTTGATGCGACATCATGCACGCCACCTCACAGGTGCGGCACCCGATACATTTTTCAGGATCCGTCAGAATAAATCGGTTCATCAGTTACGCCTCGCGCACGTTAAACCCCAGTTCTTTCGAGATAGCTTCCGCCGTGTCACGCAGCGGTTTTAACAAGTTTTTCTCGCCCACCTGCTTCATGCGCGACGTCGACAGCGAAATGGAGATGGCATAGGGCACGCGCCCGTGAATATCAAAGACCGGCACGGCGATACATGACACACCCAGCTCGTTCTCTTCTTTATCCATCGCCATACTGTGATCGCGAATTTCCGCCAGCTCATCATACATCGCGCTCAGTTCGGTGATGGTGTTGCGGGTCAAAGGTTGGATCTGTTCCTGGTGGCTTTCCCAGTAGCTCGCCACGTAATCCTGATGACCAAACGCCATATAGATTTTGCCCATCGCAGAACAATAGAGCGGCATATGCTGGCCGATATATGCGCGCGTGCGCAGCATACCGGTTGTCGGCTCAAGCTTATAAATCAGGATCGCGTGGTCATCTTCACGGCTGGAGAAGTTGACCGTTTCGCCGGTGGCAATGTTCAGCGCCTCGAGGTGCGGCGCCGCCACGTGAATAATATTGAGCGATGAAAGCGCCTTTTGCCCGACGGCGATAAATTTAGTGGTCAGACGATAGCTCCCTGCCGCCGGCGCCGGCGTCACGTACCCGCACGACTGCAACCCCTGCAATAACCGGTGCACGGTGCTTTTATTCAGCCCCGCCAGTTCTGATAAATGCGCAAGCGGACACCCGTTCGGATAGTTACTGAGGATTTCAATCAGCATCAGGCCGCGAAACAAGCTCTGGCTACCTGCTGGCCTCTCTTTTTCTTGCGTCATTTCGCTCTCTTTTATGCTCATCAAATGGCTCCTGTTTATCGCGCCCTGATGGTAGCGCAAAGTGTGGTTTAGTTCACGATCTCAACAGAAAAAACACAACCATTTGATTTTAATCGGTTTTTAAAAACGTGAATGTCGTTGATCTGACAAAATTTGATCGCTATATTTGAAATCAGATTTCGCATAGTGAAATTTAGCGATAAAAAAACACTCGCACTTGCCCCTAAAAAAACAGGAGAACAGGGATGAAAGTGACCTTCGAAGAGTTGAAAGCGGCGTTCAATCGGGTTCTGCTCGATCGCGGTGTAAAAGCGGATACCGCAGACGCCTGCGCCGAGATGTTCGCCCGCACCACGGAGTCCGGCGTTTATTCACACGGCGTCAACCGCTTCCCGCGATTTATTCAGCAGCTTGACGCAGGCGACATCCTCCCTGACGCCCAGCCGAAACGCGTAACGACATTAGGCGCCATCGAACAGTGGGATGCCCAGCGTTCCATCGGCAACCTGACGGCGAAGAAGATGATGGACCGTGCTACCGAGCTGGCGTCCGATCACGGGATCGGCCTGGTGGCGCTGCGTAACGCTAACCACTGGATGCGCGGCGGCAGCTACGGCTGGCAGGCGGCGGAGAAAGGCTATATCGGCATCTGCTGGACCAACTCTATTGCCGTGATGCCCGCGTGGGGATCAAAAGAATGCTGCATCGGCACAAACCCGCTGATCGTCGCTATCCCGTCGAATCCAATCACCATGGTCGATATGTCGATGTCGATGTTCTCCTACGGCATGCTGGAGGTGAATCGCCTGGCCGGACGCGAATTACCGGTCGACGGCGGCTTTGACGATGAAGGCAATCTGACCAGAGAGCCGGGCGTGATTGAGAAAAACCGTCGCATTCTGCCCATGGGCTACTGGAAAGGTTCCGGCTTGTCGATTGTGCTCGACATGATCGCCACCCTGCTCTCTGACGGCGCGTCCGTCGCGGAAGTGACCCAGGACAACAGCGACGAATACGGCGTATCGCAGATCTTTATCGCCATCGAAGTGGATCGCCTGATCGACGGTCCAACCCGCGATGCCAAACTACAGCGCATCATGGACTTCATCACCACCGCAGAACGCGCTGATGAAAATGTCGCCGTCCGTCTGCCAGGCCATGAGTTCACACGCCTGCTGGAGGAGAACCGCCGCAACGGCATCACGATTGACGACAGCGTGTGGGCGAAAATCCAGTCTCTGTAAGGAGTGGGTCATGATATTCGGACATATTACACAGCCAAATCCATGTCGCCTGCCGCTGGCGATTGAAAAGGCGCTTAATTTTCTGCGTACCACGGATTTCACCACCCTGGCGCCGGGCGTGATCGAAATTGAAGGCCGCAACATTTTTGCCCAGGTTCTCGACCTCACCACAAAGGAACAGCACGAGAACCGCCCTGAAGTCCATCGCCGCTATCTGGATATCCAGTTTTTGGCCTGGGGCGAAGAAAAAATCGGTATTGCTATTGATACCGGGAATAACAAAATCAGCGAATCATTGCTGGAGCAACGGGATATTATTTTTTATCACGACAGCGAACACGAGTCGTTTATCGAAATGATCCCTGGCAGTTACGCCATATTTTTCCCGCAGGATGTTCACCGTCCTGCCTGTATTAAAAACAAGGGATCCGCAATTCGTAAAATTGTGGTGAAAGTGGCCATCAGCGAATTAGATTAATTTTCTGATAAATACAGGAATGCGAAATGACCAACACCGGTTTTATTATTGGTGCGTACCCCTGCGCACCCTCGTTTCACCAGAAAGGGGAGCAGGAAGAACACGCCTTCTGGCGGGAACTTTCCGACACGCCAAATATTCGCGGGCTGGAACAACCTTGCCTTGAAAATCTCCATCCGTTTGGTGATGAATGGCTGTTTCGTCATACGCCGGGCAACTGGCAGATCGTTGTCACAGCCGTTATGGAAACCATGCGCCGCCGCGGCAGCAACGGCGCGTTTGGCCTGGCGTCCGCGGACGAAGAACAACGTAAAGCGTGCATTGAATATTACCGCCATCTGCATCAAAAGATTGATGCCGTTAACACCCGCTTTCCCGGGAAAGTGGTCGCTCTGGAAATGCAGGCCGCACCACAGGCGGGTAATGATTCTGTCGAGCAAGCGACAGAAGCATTCTCCCGCTCGGTAAGGGAAATCGCGAGCTGGGACTGGGGCTGCGATCTGGTGCTGGAACACTGTGATGCGATGAATAGCCCGGCGCCGCGTAAAGGGTTCTTGCCCTTAGAGCAGGTGCTGGAGGTAGTGAGAGAGACCGATATCAGCGTCTGTATCAACTGGGCACGTTCGGCCATCGAAGGTCGCAACACCGCCCTTCCGCTGGAACATGTTCAGGCGGCACTCGCTGCCGGGAAACTGGGGGCGCTGATGTTCTCGGGCACGACCCCTCGCGGTGAGTACGGAGAATGGCAGGATCTGCACGCGCCGTTTTCTTCGTTCTGTGCCGACAGTCTCATGTCCACTGAACATGTAAAAACGCTGTTTACTGCGGCGAGCGCCGCAACATTGAAATTCTCCGGTATTAAATTACTGGAAATAAATGCTAATGCTGACGTCAGCCATCGCATCGCTATTTTGCGCGACGGCATTAGCGCTATGAATAAAGCATCACAATAAAAATAAAGAATACATTTTCCGGTTACCTTCACTGAGATATTAACTATGAATATTTCTTCTAATGCTCTACACGCGGACATTCCGCGCCAGCGCTGGCTAAGGATCATTCCCCCTATTCTTATCGCCTGCATTATTTCCTATATGGACCGCGTAAATATAGCTTTTGCGATGCCCGGCGGTATGGACGAAGAGCTGGGCATTTCCGCCACGATGGCGGGCCTGGCGGGGGGGATCTTTTTTATTGGCTATTTGTTCCTGCAAGTTCCCGGCGGCAAAATTGCCGTGCACGGCAGCGGTAAGAAGTTTATCGGCTGGTCGCTGGTTGCCTGGGCGGTGATCTCGGTTCTGACCGGGCTTGTAACCAACCAGTATCAGCTGCTGGTGCTGCGCTTCTTACTCGGCGTGGCGGAAGGCGGGATGCTGCCCGTTGTGCTCACGATGATCAGTAACTGGTTCCCGGATGCCGAGCGCGGCCGCGCCAACGCGATTGTGATCATGTTCGTGCCCATCGCCGGGATCATCACCGCCCCACTGTCGGGCTGGATTATCACCGCTCTCGACTGGCGCTGGCTGTTCATTATTGAAGGTCTGATGTCCGTTGTTGTGCTGGTGCTGTGGGCGTTCACCGTCTACGACCGGCCGCAGGAAGCGCGCTGGATCTCTGAGGCCGAGAAAAACTACCTGGTACAAACACTGGCGGCAGAGCAGCAGGCCATTGCGGGTAAAGAGGTGAAAAACGCCTCGCTCAGCGCAGTGCTGTCTGACAAAACCATGTGGCAGCTGATCGCCCTCAACTTCTTCTACCAGACCGGCATTTACGGTTACACCCTCTGGCTGCCCACCATTCTGAAAGAACTGACGCACACCAGCATCGGCCAGGTGGGAATGCTCGCCATTCTGCCTTACATCGGCGCCATTGCCGGCATGTTCCTGTTCTCTACGCTCTCTGACCGCACCGGCAAGCGCAAGCTGTTTGTTTCCCTGCCATTGATTGGCTTTGCGCTCTGCATGTTCCTCTCCGTGGCGCTGAAAGAGCACACCTGGCTGGCCTATGCCGCGCTGGTGGGCTGTGGCTTCTTCCTGCAATCCGCAGCGGGCGTGTTCTGGACCATCCCGGCGCGTCTGTTCAGCGCTGAGATGGCGGGTGGCGCTCGCGGCGTGATTAATGCCCTGGGCAACCTCGGCGGGTTCTGCGGTCCTTATGCGGTAGGCGTACTGATCACCCTGTACAGCAAAGACGCAGGCGTTTACTGCCTGGCGGTTTCGCTGGCGCTGGCATCGCTGCTGGCCCTGATGTTACCGGCGAAATGCGATGCCGGAGCAGAGCCCAACCCCACGGTGAACTCGCATAAGCGTGCGGCCTGAGGCCCTCACCTGATTCACTAAACCAAACCGTAGGCCGGGTAAGCGAAGCGCCACCCGGCAATTAAGCGAGAAGAAGATGAGTGAAAAAGAGCCCTTCTGGCTGGGTATCGATTGTGGCGGTACTTATCTGAAAGCCGGTTTATACAACAGCCAGGGCAAAGAAGTCTGTATTGAGCGCCGCTCAGTGGCCACGCTCAGCCCACGCGCTGGCTACGCCGAGCGGGATATGCACCAGCTCTGGCAGCACTGCCACAAAACCGTCGCCCTGCTGCTTAAAAATTCAGGCGCTGACGGCGGTCAGATTAAAGGCGTTGGCATTTCAGCCCAGGGCAAGGGGCTATTTTTGCTCGATAAACAGGATCGCCCCCTGGGTAACGCCATACTCTCCTCCGATCGCCGTGCGCTGGAGATCGTGCAACGCTGGCAGCAGGACGGTATACCCGAAAAGCTCTATCCGCATACTCGCCAGACGCTGTGGACGGGGCATCCGGCCTCACTCCTGCGCTGGGTTAAAGAGAACGAGCCGCAGCGGTATCAGCAAATCGGCAGCGTGATGATGGCGCACGATTACCTGCGCTGGTGTCTGACCGGAGTCAAAGGCTGCGAAGAGAGCAACATCTCGGAATCCAATCTCTACAACATGAATACCGGGCAGTACGATCCGCAGCTCACGCGCTGGCTCGGCATCAGCGACATTGACGGTGCCCTGCCGCCTATTATCGGTTCAGCAGAAATTTGCGGGGAAATCACCGCTCAGGCAGCCGCACTGACCGGTCTCACGGCGGGTACTCCCGTCGTTGGTGGACTGTTTGATGTGGTTTCCACCGCGATCTGCGCCGGGCTGCATGACGAAAATACGCTGAATGCCGTAATGGGGACCTGGGCCGTGACCAGTGGGATTGCCCACGGCATCCGCGACAACGAGCCGTTCCCCTACGTCTATGGCCGCTATGTCCATCCGCAGCAGTTCATCGTTCACGAAGCCAGCCCCACCTCGTCCGGCAACCTGGAATGGCTGACGGCCCAATGGGGCGAAATGTCATTCGATGAGATTAACCACGCCGTGGCCAGCCTGCCAAAAGCTGAAAGCGATGTGTTCTTCCTGCCTTTCCTCTACGGCAGCAACGCCGGACTGGAGATGACCAGCGGCTTCTATGGTTTGCAGGCGCTGCATACCCGCGCGCACCTCCTCCAGGCGGTTTATGAAGGGGTGGTATTCAGCCACATGACCCACCTCAACCGTATGCTCGAACGCTTTCCCCACGTGCAGACCCTGCGCGTGACGGGCGGCCCCACCCATTCGGACGTGTGGATGCAGATGCTCGCGGACGTCAGCGGCCTGGCGATTGAACTCCCGCAGGTGGAGGAGACCGGCTGTTCCGGTGCGGCGCTGGCCGCGCTCGTCGGTACAGGTCTCTATCCCGATTTTTACGCCGCTCAGCGCGCCCTCAGGCATGACATCCGGATGATTGAACCTGACATGCGTGCCCATGCCGCCTACCAGCGCAAATATCACCGTTACCAGCTACTGATTTCAGCATTACAGGGCTATCACGCCCGTGTTAAGGAGTACGACCTATGAGCCGACCATTATTGCAACTGGCGCTCGACCACACCTCACTTCAGGCCGCGCAGCGGGATGTCGCGACGCTTTCCGATCACGTCGACATCGTCGAAGCCGGCACCATCCTGTGCCTGACCGAAGGGCTAAACGCCGTTCGCGCCCTGCGCGCACAGTGTCCGGATAAAATTATCGTGGCGGACTGGAAAGTCGCCGATGCCGGAGAAACGCTGGCTGAGCAGGCGTTTGGCGCAGGCGCAAACTGGATGACCATCATCTGTGCCGCCCCGCTGGCCACCGTTGAACGTGGCCACGAGGTCGCACTGCGCGGCGGCGGCGAGATCCAGATGGAGCTGTTTGGCAACTGGATGCTGGACGACGCGCGCGCGTGGCACCGCATCGGGGTGAAGCAGGCGATATACCACCGTGGACGCGACGCACAGGCCAGCGGCCAGCAGTGGGGCGAGGCGGATCTCAGCAAAATGAAGGCGTTGTCCGATATCGGGCTACAGCTTTCCATCACTGGCGGTATCACCCCCGCTGACCTGCCGCTGTTTAAGCAGATCAACGTCAAAGCCTTCATTGCCGGGCGCGCGCTGGCAGGCGCCGCCAATCCGCCGCAGGTGGCACAAGCATTCCATTCACAAATTCGCGACATCTGGGGAGAGTAACCATGCGTCAGCATCCGTTAGGGATTTACGAAAAAGCGCTGCCAAAAGATCTCTCCTGGCCGGAGCGCCTGGTTCTGGCAAAAAGCTGCGGCTTCGATTTTGTGGAGATGTCGGTGGATGAGACCGACGAGCGTTTATCGCGCCTTGAATGGAGTACCACGCAGCGCGCCTCTCTTGTGGAAGCGATGCTGGAGACCGGCGTGGCCATCCCGTCGATGTGCTTGTCTGCCCATCGTCGCTTCCCGTTTGGCAGCCGCGATGACACCGTGCGCGAACGCGCCCGCGAGATCATGACCAAAGCCATCCGGCTGGCCCGTGATTTGGGTATTCGCACCATCCAGCTTGCGGGTTATGACGTGTACTACGAGGAGCACGACGAGGGCACGCAACAGCGCTTTGCCGAAGGGCTGGCGTGGGCTGTAGAGCAGGCCGCTGCCGCGCAGGTAATGCTGGCGGTAGAGATCATGGACACCGCGTTTATGAACTCCATCAGCAAGTGGAAAAAGTGGGACGACATGCTCGCCTCGCCGTGGTTCAGCGTTTACCCGGACGTCGGCAACCTGAGCGCGTGGGGCAACGACGTCACCGCCGAGCTGACGCTGGGCATTGACCGCATCGCCGCTATCCATCTGAAAGATACCCGGCCCGTAACCGAAAAAAGCCCCGGCCAGTTCCGCGATGTGCCGTTTGGCGAGGGCTGCGTCGATTTCGTTGGCGTGTTTAACACGCTAAATCAACTTAACTATCGCGGCGCATTTCTGATTGAAATGTGGACCGAGAAAGCCAAAGAGCCGGTACTGGAGATCATCCAGGCGCGCCGCTGGATTGAGGCCCGAATGCAGGAAGGAGGCATGACATGTTAGAACAACTCAAAGCCGAGGTGCTGGCGGCAAATCTCGCCCTGCCCGCCCACCAGCTGGTGACGTTCACCTGGGGCAACGTCAGCGCGGTTGACCGTGACAGCGGCATGATGGTGATCAAACCATCCGGCGTGGAGTACGACGTGATGACCGCAGAAGATATGGTGGTGGTAAATATCGCCACGGGTAAAGTGGTCGAGGGGAGTAAAAAACCCTCCTCCGACACCCCGACCCATCTCGCGCTGTATCGTCGTTACCCGGAAATTGGTGGCATCGTGCATACCCATTCCCGCCACGCCACCATCTGGTCGCAGGCGGGGCAGGATTTACCCGCATGGGGCACGACGCACGCGGACTATTTCTACGGTGCGATCCCCTGCACGCGGCTGATGACCACGGCTGAAATCGCGGGTGAATATGAATACCAGACGGGGGAAGTCATTATCAAAACCTTCGAGGAGCGCGACATAAGCCCGATGCAGGTCCCGGCGGTGCTGGTACACTCTCACGGCCCGTTTGCCTGGGGCAAAGACGCTGCCGATGCGGTACACAATGCCGTGGTGCTGGAAGAGTGCGCCTATATGGGGCTTTTCTCGCGCCAGCTTGCACCACAGCTTCCGGTTATGCAGCAGGAATTGCTGGATAAGCATTACCTGCGCAAGCATGGCGCAAATGCCTATTACGGCCAGTAATCATCCGGAATTAATATGCTCTTTACAGTACCGCCGTTTCCAGACGGCGGGCGTTAACCCGGTATATTTCGAGAATATCTGCCGGAAATAACCCACGTCATTAAAACCGCACCGGGTGGCCACTTCAGTTAATGAGGCCGCATCGTTCAGCAACAATTTTTCAGCGGCCCTGACGCGCTGGCGGTGTATTGCCTCCGTCAGGGTTAAATGAAACGTCCGGCGAAATACTCGCCCCAGGTAATCTGCGTTGCAGTGCAGCTCTTTCGCCAGCTGTGAAGTGGACAGGGGCAGTCCACGCTGACGTTACCGATGCCGGTCCGCCGTGTGTACGGCAACCCGCAGGTGCGCCAGCAGGCGAGGAAAGTCGCATTGCAGCGTGGACCGCTGGTTTACTGCCTGGAAGAAGCCGATAACGGCGCAAATCTGCATAACCTTTCTTTGCCCCAGGACAGCGCGTTTCGGGTCTTCGAAGGCAAAGGCATATTCGCGCACAAGATGCTGATACAGGCGGAAGAGATCGGGTGTCAGGCGAAGGACACTGATGCCCTGTGGCAGTACGACCACTCGCCGGTAGAACGTCAGCCCCGGACCCTGACCTTTATTCCGTGGTTTAGCTGGGCAAACCGGGGAGAAGGGGAAATGCGGATATGGATGGATGAGGGCATAATTTAAAAAAATAATACATCGTTATATATATAATATACTCAATAAGCTCGGCGTTGTCGGGTTTATTTTCTTTGAATGATTTTAATCACTCTGTGATCCAAACCCCGGAAACGTTTTTTTACTGGTGCCACCCACAAGCGCTTATTGAATGGCATGCATTTTAATGATATTTCATCAAGGCACACAGCAAAGAAATAAGGATATCCCATGGAATTTACAGAAAGACTAAATGCGTTATCTACTAAAATTAGGCAGCAAATTGAAGTAATTAATACAGAAGAAACAACCAAAACGGCATTTGTAATGCCTTTTATTCATAATGTTTTAGGTTATGACGTATTTGATCCGTCAGAGGTTACGCCTGAATTTGTTTGTGATATCGGTACAAAAAAAGGTGAAAAAATTGACTATGCGATAATGAAAAATAACGATGTGCAAATACTCATCGAATGTAAAAAAATTGGTGAGCCTTTGCATATAAATCATGCTTCACAACTTTTCAGATACTTTCACGTTACAAATGCAAGGATCTCCATCTTAACGAATGGGCAAATATACAGATTTTATACCGACCTCGATGCTCCTAATAAAATGGATGAGAAACCTTTTTTAGAAGTAGACCTGCTTGATATTGATGAAAACGTTATACCTGAATTAAAAAAACTCACCAAATCTTCTTTTGATCTTGAATCCATCATAAACGCGGCTGGAGAATTAAAATACGTTAGTCAAATCAAGAGAATATTGCATACTCAACTTAACAATCCAGAAGACGATTTCGTTAAGTTTTTTGCTTCGCGAGTATATGACGGAATGCTAACCCAAAAAGTCAGAGAATCTTTTCAAAATCTCACGAAAAAGGCAGCAAGTCAGTACATAAACGATCAAGTTAATGAGAGGCTTAAGTCTGCCATTACAGGTATTACTCCGGCTGTCGTCGAAGCGCCAACGGAAACACAGCAAAGTGAAGATGATGAACAAAAAGATGAGAGTGAAATCATCACGACTTTAGAAGAGTTGGAAGGTTTTCATATTGTTAAAGCAATCACGCGAGCAGTGTTGGAGGCACCTCGCATTACCCATAGAGATACAAAGAGCTATTGCGGCATTCTTGTAGACGACAATAACCGCAAGCCTCTTTGCCGGCTGCATTTTAATCGGACTCAAAAATACATCGGGCTCTTTGATCTCGAAAAAAATGAAACACGGCACCCAATTTCTACAGTTGATGATATTTATTCCTTTGCAGATATCCTGAAAGCAACTGCTGCTCTTTACATCTAATCTTCACCGAGGCAGCACGCGACGTGCTGCCTCGGCCAGAAATGCGCTTCGATTGCCGAATTGAGGATGCTCGCTGACAAAGGAATCAATCTTCACCAGCAAACGTCGAGGCATCGTGATGTTGATGCGTTCGGCTCTGCCGTCGAATTGCTTCATATTAATATCCACCAGCAACCATTGCCCGCCTGTGAAGTCGTCAGGTTGATTTTCAAGGTGCACTTCGACACTACCCGGGAGAGGCAATGTTTCATCCATTTCAAACAGCGCTTCGAAGTGCGCCGTGAGCGCATCACGTGCATCCTGAAAAGCGTCATCAAGTGAATCCCCCGCAAAAAAACATCCCGGAACGTCGGGGAAGAAACCGCTGGCGCTACCGTCGGAATCAGAATGAATGTAAGCCGGATAAAACATAACTACTCCTGATATCAGTGTTTAATGCCCGCCTGTCGCCAGATCTGTGCGAGAGTGCCCGGTTTAATGTCCTTTTTAGGATGCGGAACGGTTACCAACCCTTTTTGCACTGGATGGCGAAACTGATGATGGCTTCCCTTCGTTCTTACACATTTCCAGCCATGGCTAACCAGAACAGCAATGATATCCGCACTTTTCACATCCCAACCCTTCCCTGATTATACACATGATACACACCACCACTACTGGATTGAATGACATTAGCGCATTAAAAAAGGCAGTGCAGCCAGGCTTTGTCGAAACAGGAAGAGGCGTCGAGAAAAGAAGAAGGAGGCATGTCATGTTGCAGATAAAAATGCGGACACTCTCGTAGGCCGGGTAAGGCGAAGCCGCCACCCGGCTTTAACCCGGCTCAGGTCACCCTACCCGGAACGACCTGAGCCCGGAGATTAAAACAGCCCCAGCGGTTTATCGGAGTAGCTGACTAACAGACATTTCGTTTGCTGGTAGTGCTCCAGCATCATTTTATGGGTTTCGCGCCCGATGCCCGACTGTTTGTAGCCGCCAAACGCCGCATGAGCCGGATAGGCGTGATAGCAGTTTGTCCATACGCGTCCGGCCTGAATGCCGCGGCCCATTTTATAGGCAAGGTTACCGTTACGGCTCCAGACGCCCGCCCCCAGGCCATACTGCGTGTCGTTGGCGAGCTCCAGCGCCTCGTCCATGGTTTTAAACGTGGTGACGGCCAGCACCGGTCCAAAAATTTCCTCCTGAAAAACGCGCATGTTGTTCTTACCGAACAGGATAGTCGGCTCAAGGTAGTAGCCCTCCTGCAAATCGCCGCCCAGCACCTTACGACGACCGCCGGTCAACACATCGGCCCCCTCTTTTTTACCGATATCAATATAGTTGAGGATGGTTTCCAGCTGGCCATGCGATACCTGCGCCCCCATCTGGGTAACGTTATCCAGCGGATTACCGCTGCGAATCGACTCCACGCGCCGGATCGCCCGCTCCATAAAGCGCTCATAAATGGATTCCTGCACCAGCGCGCGGCTCGGACAGGTGCAGACTTCGCCCTGGTTAAACGCAAACAGCGCAAACCCTTCCAGCGCTTTGTCGAAGAAGGCGTCCTCTTCATCCATCACGTCGGCAAAGAAGATGTTCGGCGATTTCCCGCCCAACTCCAGGGTGACCGGAATGATGTTCTGGGTCGCGTACTGCATAATCTGCTGACCCACTTTCGTTGAGCCGGTAAACGCCACTTTGGCGATACGCTTTGAAGTAGCCAGATATTCGCCGATCTCTCCCCCGGCCCCGTTGACCACGTTAATGACCCCCGGCGGCAACAGGTCGCCAATTACCTCCATCAGCAGCAGTACCGAAAGCGGCGTTAAGCGTGCAGGTTTCAGCACAACGCAGTTACCCGCCGCCAGCGCGGGCGCCATTTTCCAGCTCGCCATCAGCAGCGGGAAGTTCCACGGAATAATTTGCCCCACCACGCCGAGCGGCTCGTGGAAGTGATACGCCACGGTATCTTTGTCAACTTCACTTATTCCCCCCTCCTGGGCACGGATGCAGGACGCAAAATAGCGGAAATGGTCGATCGCCAGCGGCACGTCCGCCGCCATGGTTTCGCGGATCGGCTTGCCGTTGTCCCACGTTTCTGCGGTCGCCAGCAGCTCCAGATTCTGCTCCATCCGATCGGCGATTTTGAACAAAATGGCCGCTCTGTCCTGAACGGACATTTGCCCCCACTTATCTTTCGCCTTATGCGCCGCATCCAGCGCTAAATCGATATCCCGCTTGCCCGAACTGGCAATTTCACACAGCGGCTGGCCGGTAACGGGCGTCAGGTTGGAATAGTATTCACCGTCGACGGGCGCCACCCAGTCGCCGCCGATAAAGTTGTCATAGCGGGGCTTCAGCTTAAGGGGAAAACCATACTCGCCAGGCTGGATACGCGATGAGGGAGGATTGTTTGTCATGACCGTCTCCTTGCTGTTGTTGTACAACAAGGGTAGTTCCGGCTGGTGATTTTCTCGCCAGCGGGTAGCGGGTTTACGAGCCGCATCACGGATTACCGTACTTTACGTTTCGTTTCTGCCGCCGCAGCCATACTTAATAGCTCAAGGGCTCATGAGGAATGATGCAATGCAGCTATTTATCGGCTTTGACGTGGGTGGAACCCACATCAAACACGGCGTAATTAATGAAAACGGCGAAGAACTGACATCCGATGAATATGATACGCCGGACGATGAAAGCACCTTCAAAGAGAAGTGGAAAGCGGTAGTGGATAAGTACTGCCAGGAGCACGAGATCGCCAGTATTGGCGTGAGTTTTCCAGGACATATCAATCACCATACCGGCGAAGCGGCCAAAGCCGGAGCGCTGGACTATCTTGACGGCGAAAACCTGTGCGAACTGTTCGCACAGCTGACCGATCTCCCCGTGACAATCGAAAACGATGCCAATTGCGCGGCGCTGGGCGAGCGCTGGCAGGGCGCGGGCAAGGACTATGAGCATTTCGTCTGCATCACCATCGGCACCGGCATCGGCGGCGGTATCGTCATGGAGGGCGATCTCTACCGCGGGTCGCACTACCGGGCGGGTGAGTTTGGCGTGCTGCCCGTAGGCAATGAGGGCGAGCCGATGCATGAAGTGGCGTCCGCCAGTGGCCTGATGAAAGCCTGCCGCCGCGCGCTGGCCGTGTCGGAAGATGAGATGCCTGATGGTGAGGAGCTGTTTAAACGCATGGACAGCGACGTGCATCTGCGCGAAGCCATTGAAGCGTGGGCGCATTGTCTGTCGCGCGGTATTTACAGCGTGATCTCTATGTTTGATCCGCAGGCGGTGCTGATTGGCGGCGGCATTAGTGAGCAGGAGAAAATCTATCTCCTGCTGGATAAATATTTACAGCGATTCGAGGAGTGGGAAGCGCTCCGGGTGCCCATCCTTCCCTGCGAGCTGGGTAACCAGGCGGGAAGGCTGGGCGCGGTCTGGCTGGCTAAGCAGAAGCAGGCGCGCAGCGCTTAACGCTTACGGAAATAACTGCGCGTCGCGTAGCACATGGTCATTGCCACGACGACGCGTAAACCCGATGCGGTTGAAATACTCCAGGATCTGAATCGCCAGTTTGCGTCCTACGTTCAGCCGATCGCGGAAGTCTGCGGCGCAGGTTGATCCGCGCGCCTGATCCAGCTCCCGGATCAGGTTCGCAAACGCAACGATCCGATCGTTGCGGTAATAACGATCTTTCACGATCGCCACAATCATGCCCTGCTGCGCCGCATGCCGCAGTACCTGACGCATCAGCTGCTCATCGGTATTGGTTTCACGCGCCAGATCGCGCACCCACCAGGGTTCATCGCCAAACAGCGCCGCCACTTTTTGCCAGACCGCGTCCTGCTCAGCGGTAAAACCGGCCTTATGTTCCGGCAGGTGTAGCCAGCCGTGATGACTTGCAATCACGCCGCTTTCACGCATGTTTTCAATCAGCAACAGCACCAGCGCGTCGTCTTCCATGGGCAACGCCATACGCCGCAGACGTTCACGGCCCGGACCGGGCTCATCCTGATGCTGTTCATGATAGGTCGCCAGCGTGCTCAACACTTTACGCTGCCAGCGCGCCGCCACCGGCGCGTTCAGCAGGCTGTTGCCAGCCTGAATAAAACCCGGCTCCTGCGTCAGAAGACGCAATCCTTCACCGCTGAGCTGGCGCGCCCAGGCGAACGCAGCCAGATCCACCGCACCACGCTCAAGGTGGATATCTAACGCAGACTTGTCGTCACGGGCCTGGGCCAGCGAGGCCAGCCACGCTAAATACTCGGGCTTACGCTTGCCGCGACGGGGCGGATTCAGCATCACCACGCGGGCGCCCGCCAGGGTTTCGCGCGCGGAGATGTCGCGCAGAACCAGGCGGTCGTTATCCGCCAGCCAGAGCGGGGAGTCGAACACCAGTTCGGCGAGATCGTTTTCCAGCAGCGACACGCGTCCGGTGATGTGGCTGGCCGCGTGATGGATATGCAGCGGCTGCCACTGGGTCAGCGGCGTGTGGGTCTGTAGAGAAACGATAATCCGTTCAGAAGGCTCCGGCGGCGCGTCGGCCAGTAGCCAGTCGCCGCGGTTAAGCTGGTCTTTTTCGGCATCACCAGCAATATTCAGCGCGATACGCTGCCCGGCATGGGCCTGTTCCACCGGCTGGTTTTGCGCGTGAAGCCCGCGCACGCGCATGGGTTTGTTCACGCCCGTCAGCCACAGGGTATCGCCCACGTTAACTTCGCCGCTCAGCGCGGTACCGGTCACCACCAGCCCAGCCCCTTTCACGGTAAACGCCCTGTCGATCGCCAGACGGAAGCGGTGATGGCTGGCATGCTCACGAGACGGGATCTGCTGCAAATGGTCGCGAAGAGCGTCGATACCGCGGCCTTCTGTCGCCACGGTGACAAACAGAGCGGCATCCTTAAAACCATATTCACTCAGCGCCGCCAGTACCTCTTCACGCATCTCGTTGATACGCGCCTCATCCACACGGTCCGCTTTGGTAAGGGCGACGGTCAACTGCGGGTTTCCCGTCAGTTGCAGGATCGCCAGATGCTCGCGCGTTTGCGCCATCACCCCGTCATCGCACGCGACAACCAGCAGAGCGTGATCGATCCCGCCCACGCCCGCGAGCATATTGGAAAGAAACTTCTCGTGGCCGGGCACGTCGATAAAGCCCAGCACGCGACCGTCGGGCTGTGGCCAGTAGGCGTAACCCAGGTCAATGGTCATGCCGCGCTTTTTCTCTTCCGGCAGGCGATCGGCATTCACGCCCGTAATGGCCTGCAATAACGTGGTTTTGCCGTGGTCAACGTGACCGGCGGTGGCAATAATCATTTCAACATCATCTCCAGAAACCGCCCTTCATCTTCCAGGCAGCGTAAATCCAGCCACATACGACCATCACCGATCCGGCCAATCACTGGCGTCGGTAATGCGCGCCAGCGCGTCGACAGCGCCTCAAGCTGGCTTCCGCGTCCGTCGCGCGGGGTGAACGTCAGCGCTTCGCTCGGTAACCTGTCCACGGGCAGCGAGCCGCTGCCAATTTGCGACAGGCAAGGCTCGATACGAACGTCAAACTCAGGGTAATGAGGAGCAACCTGCGGCAGTAGCGCTTCCGCCCGCGCGCGAACAGAGGCTTCATCACGGCTCAGCAAACGCAACGTGGGCAGGCGGTCAGCCAGTTTCTCCGGGTGGAGATAGAGCCGCAGCGTGGCTTCCAGCGCGGCCAGCGTCATTTTATCGGCACGCAGGGCGCGCTTCAGTGGGTGCTGCTGTAGCTGCGCAATCAGTTCGCGCTTGCCGACGATAATCCCCGCCTGCGGCCCGCCCAGCAGTTTGTCGCCGGAGAAACTGACCAGGCTTACGCCCGCAGCAACCATTTCCTGCACCATTGGCTCTTTCGGCAGACCGTACTGGCGCATATCCACCAGCGACCCGCTGCCGAGATCGGCAATCACCGGCACGTTTAGCTCGCGCCCGATGGCGGCCAGTTCGGCCTCTTCCACCGTTTTGGTGAATCCCTCAATGTGGTAATTACTGGTATGCACTTTCATCAGCAGGGCAGTGTTTTCATTCACCGCCGCGCGATAATCTTTTGCATGGGTACGGTTGGTTGTGCCCACTTCATGCAGCGTGCAGCCCGCCTGGCGCATGACATCCGGAATACGAAACGCCCCGCCGATCTCCACCAGCTCGCCGCGAGAGACGACAACCTCTTTTCCGCTCGCGGTGGCCGCCAGCATTAACAGCACCGCCGCCGCGTTGTTATTCACAATGCAGGCATCTTCCGCGCCGGTGATCTGGCAGAGAAGATCCGCCAGTGCGCGATCGCGATGCCCGCGCCCGGCGCCGTCCAGATCGTACTCCAGCGTCACCGGCGAGCGCATGGCCCGGGTGACGGCCTCTATTGCTTCTTCTGCCTGCTGTGCCCGGCCCAGATTGGTGTGCAGAACCGTGCCCGTCAGGTTAATAACCGGGCGCAACGCGCTTTGCGCGTGCTTGCTCAGCCTCCATTCAACTTCCTGCGCCCATGCCTCGCACCAGCCGGGTAGCGCGTTTTCAGCCTGAATATGGCGACGCGCATCGTCCTGAAGCTGGCGTAGCATGTCGACCGTTGCAGTATGGCCAAACTGCTCCAGCACCGCAGTGATGCGCGGATCACGAAGCAGACGATCGGTAGCGGGGATCTGGCTGTAGAGGGAATGATGAGTAGTCATGAATGCGCCTGGCGAGTAAATATCTTCCCCCCTCCCGACGGGAGAGGGAGTTAACATGTGGGGGGATTGTACCGCCTCCCGCCAGGAAGTGTTATAACCCGCATCAAGCCTTTGGTGGTTCAGTCCGGGCGAAACTTTCGCGCTGGAAGAGCGTCTCCGCCAGTTTGACCAGCAGCGGACGATCCACGCACCAGCCCGGCGAGACGCGGCGGAAATTGAGGTAGCCAATGGCGCAGGCGATGGCGATCGTCGCCAGATTCAGGCTATCGCTCTGAATTTTCCCGTCGCGGATCAGCTGTTCGCACATATCCAGGCTGCGGCTGATTTTTTCGCGCTGGCGCAGCAGCTCATTTTCTGACTGCTGGGCGGCGGGCCTTGCCTGCTCGCGTACGGACGTTAATGCCGCATCCATAATGCCATCCGCCAGGGCTTCAATTTGCTTCATCGCCAGCGCTGCTTTTGGATCCGCCGGCAGCATGGCTGGCGCAACGCCAAGCAGCTCGATGTACTCCGCAATGATCGGGGAATCAAACCAGTAGTCGCCCTCGTCCGTTACCAGCGCCGGGACTTTCCCCAGCGGGTTGTACTGCGCAACGCCGTTCTCTGCGTTGTACGGTTGTTCATTTACGAATTCAAATTCAATCCCTTTCTCCAGCAGGAGAATCGAAATCTTACGCACGAAAGGACTGGTATAACTGCCGATGAGTTTCATTGCTTATCCTTAATGCCCATAAAGAGGTCAGTATGGATCAAGCCGTGAAAAAAGGCAGGTGTACGTATCGCATTCCTGCCGTGAGGGGATACGGGAGAAATCTGCATAAAAATATTTTGTGAATCAAATCACAATCTGGAAACAAACAACCAACTTAACATTGTGATATTAATCACAAAATAGCCCTCATTTTGGCGTAATTCTGAGCAATGTATTTTTTTTACACACCCATTATGTGATCGCGATCACTTCATTAATATCCTCACCCCCTACATTCATGTGATTCAGATCACACAAAATTCCGCTGTCTGGACAGTTGAACGATTCAGTGCCAGATTTCACAGCATCAGAACAGGGCCCGGCTACCTCTGCCGCCGCACATTAACGATAAACCTCGGGCCACAAGCCTAAGCGTAAACATAAGAAGGGGTGTTTTATGTCATCCGATTTCAAGATCAAAGTGCAAAGCTTTGGTCGTTTCCTCAGCAACATGGTGATGCCAAATATCGGCGCGTTTATCGCGTGGGGTATTATCACCGCATTATTTATTCCGACAGGGTGGTTGCCTAACGAAACGCTGGCGAAACTTGTTGGCCCAATGATTACGTACCTGCTGCCGCTGCTCATCGGTTATACCGGTGGTCGTTTGGTGGGCGGTGACCGTGGTGGTGTCGTGGGTGCCATCACAACCATGGGGGTGATTGTCGGTGCGGATATGCCGATGTTCCTCGGTGCGATGATTGCCGGTCCTCTGGGCGGCTGGGCGATCAAGAAATTTGACGTCTGGGTTGATGGCAAGATCAAATCCGGCTTCGAAATGCTGGTGAACAACTTCTCCGCGGGCATCATCGGGATGATCCTCGCGATTCTGGCGTTCCTCGGCATTGGCCCTGCGGTTGAAGTGCTCTCCAAGCTGCTGGCGGCGGGCGTTAACTTCATGGTGGCGCACGACATGCTGCCGCTGGCGTCTATCTTCGTTGAACCGGCGAAAATCCTGTTCCTGAACAACGCCATCAACCACGGTATCTTCTCACCGCTGGGTATCCAGCAGTCACACGATCTCGGCAAGTCCATCTTCTTCCTGATTGAAGCGAACCCGGGTCCGGGTATGGGCGTTCTGCTGGCGTACATGTTCTTTGGTCGCGGCAGCGCGAAACAGTCTGCTGGCGGCGCGGCTATCATTCACTTCCTGGGCGGTATTCACGAAATTTACTTCCCGTATGTGCTGATGAACCCACGTCTGATCCTGGCCGTTATCCTTGGCGGTATGACCGGCGTGTTCACCCTGAGCGTACTGGGCGGTGGTCTGGTGTCTCCTGCTTCTCCAGGCTCTATTCTGGCGGTGCTGGCGATGACCCCGAAAGGCGCCTACTTCGCGAACATCGCGGCGATCTGTGCGGCCATGGCCGTCTCCTTCGTGGTCTCCGCTATCCTGCTGAAAACCAGCAAGGTGAAAGAAGACGACGATATCGAAGCGGCAACCCGTCGTATGCATGACATGAAAGCCGAATCCAAAGGCGCAACGCCGCTGGCGGCGGGTGATGTCTCTAACGACCTGAGCCACGTGCGTAAAATTATCGTGGCCTGTGATGCCGGTATGGGTTCCAGCGCAATGGGTGCGGGCGTGCTGCGTAAGAAAGTGCAGGATGCGGGTCTGACCAACATCTCCGTGACCAACAGCGCGATTAACAACCTGCCGCCGGACGTTGACCTGGTGATCACGCACCGCGATCTGACCGAGCGCGCCATGCGTCAGGTGCCGCAGGCGCAGCACATTTCCCTGACCAACTTCCTCGACAGCGGCCTGTACACCAGCCTGACCGAACGTCTGGTTGCGGCCCAGCGCCATGAAGATAACGAAGTGAAGGTGCGCACCAGCCTGCAAGACAGCTTCGACGAGAGCAACGCGCATCTGTTCAAACTGGGCGCAGAAAACATCTTCCTTGGCCGCACGGCGACCAATAAAGAAGAGGCCATTCGCTTCGCCGGTGAGCAGCTGGTGAAAGGCGGCTACGTTCAGCCGGAATACGTTGAGGCGATGCTGGAGCGTGAAAAGCTGACCCCAACCTACCTGGGTGAATCCATCGCGGTTCCGCACGGTACGGTTGAAGCCAAAGACCGCGTGCTGAAAACCGGCGTGGTGTTCTGTCAGTATCCTGATGGCGTGCGCTTCGGTGAAGAAGAGGACGACATCGCCCGTCTGGTGATTGGTATCGCCGCTCGCAACAACGAGCATATCCAGGTGATTACCAGCCTGACCAACGCGCTGGATGACGAAACGGTTATTGAGCGTCTGGCCAACACCACCAGCGTTGAAGAAGTTCTGGCTCTGCTTAACAAGTAACAGCGCCTCTTCCCTCTCCCCCCGGGAGAGGGCTAGGGTGAGGGGGAAAACGTTCCTCACCCCAGCCCTCTCGGGTAAAAACATTGATGAAGGTTAACACTATGAAAGCATTACATTTTGGCGCAGGTAATATCGGACGTGGCTTTATCGGTAAACTGCTGGCAGACGCAGGCATTACCCTGACATTCGCCGATGTGAATCAGGTGGTTCTTGATGCCCTGAATGCCCGTCATAGCTATCAGGTTCACGTGGTGGGTGAAAACGAACAGGTTGAAACGGTCTCTGGCGTCAACGCGGTAAGCAGCATTGGCGACGACGTGATTGACCTCATCGCAAGCGTTGATCTGGTCACCACAGCCGTGGGTCCGGTGGTGCTTGAGCGTATCGCCCCGGCGGTCGCGAAAGGCCTGGCGAAGCGTAAAGCACAAGGCGTTGAAACGCCGCTGAACATCATCGCCTGTGAAAACATGGTGCGCGGCACCACGCAGCTGAAAGGCCACGTTCTGGCCGCTGTGGCTGAGGAAGATAAAGCCTGGGTTGAAGCGCACGTTGGTTTTGTGGATTCCGCCGTTGACCGCATCGTTCCGCCATCAGAATCCGCCACCAACGACCCGCTGGAAGTGACGGTGGAAACCTTCAGCGAGTGGATCGTTGATAAAACTCAGTTTAAAGGCGCGCTGCCGACCATTCCGGGAATGGAATTAACCGATAATCTGATGGCATTTGTCGAACGTAAACTCTTCACGCTGAACACCGGGCATGCTATAACCGCGTACCTCGGGAAATTGGCCGGTCATCAGACGATTCGTGACGCGATCCTCGATGAGAACATCCGTGCGGTGGTCAAAGGGGCAATGGAAGAGAGCGGCGCGGTGCTGATCAAACGCTACGGTTTTGATGCTGATAAACACGCAGCATACATCCAGAAAATCCTCGGTCGTTTTGAAAACCCGTATCTGAAAGATGACGTTGAGCGCGTGGGTCGTCAGCCGCTGCGTAAACTGAGCGCGGGCGACCGCCTGATTAAACCGCTGCTGGGCACGCTGGAATACGGTCTGCCGCACGCTAACCTGGTGAAAGGGATTGCTGCCGCAATGCACTACCGCAGCGAGCAGGACCCGCAGGCGATTGAGCTGGCTCAGCTGATTGATGACAAAGGCGCACAGGCTGCGCTGGCGCAGATTTCCGGTCTGGATGCCAACAGTGACGTGGTTGCGGAGGCGGTCAGCGCATACAACGCAACCAAATGATGCAGAGTCCGGCGCAGGTTAGCCTGCGCCCGAATAACAGATTGTCAGATATGCAGGCAATAATGGAACAAACCCAGGCCTTTGAAAATCGTGTGCTTGAGCGTCTGAATGCTGGCAAAACCGTACGAAGTTTCCTGATCGCCGCCGTCGAGCTGTTAACCGAGGCGGTGAACATTCTGGTGCTTCAGGTGTTTCGCAAAGACGACTACGCGGTAAAGTATGCTGTAGAACCGTTACTGGACGGAGACGGACCGCTGGGCGATTTATCGGTACGGCTGAAGCTGATCTACGGTCTTGGCGTGCTCAACCGTCAGGAGTATGAAGACGCCGAGCTGTTAATGGCGCTGCGCGAAGAGCTCAATCATGACGGCAATGAGTACACCTTCACCGATGATGAGATACTCGGGCCCTTCGGCGAACTGCACTGCGTAGCCGCGCTCCCTCCCGCACCTCAGTTTGATGACAGCGACCCAGAGCTGTACATGATGCAAAAGCTGCGTTATCAACAAGTTGTCCGCTCCACCATGGTGCTTTCCCTGACTGAGCTGATTTCTAAAATCAGCTTAAAAAAAGCGTTTCAGAAGTAAGCCCGCACACATTGGTGTATCCTTCCCTGTAAATTCCCCGTTTTCAGAGTTATTTGTCATGAAAGAAGTCGAAAAGAACGAAATTAAACGCCTGAGCGACCGTCTGGATCTGATCCGCCATCAAATGGCTGGCCTCTCCCTTGTTGATTCCGCCGAGAAATATGCCGAGCTGGAAAAAGAGTCCGTGAAGCTGGAGGCGGAAATTGAGCGCCTGCGCGATGTGAAAGGCCAGAAGCTGAGTAAAGAGGCGCAGAAGCTGATGAACATGCCGCATCGCCGCGCGATCACCAAAAAAGAGCAGGCCGACATGGGCAAGCTGAAGAAAAGCGTCCGTGGCCTGGTGGTGGTGCACCCGATGACTGAGCTTGGCCGCGAAATGGGCCTGAAAGAGATGACGGGTTTTAGTAAGACCGCGTTCTGATCGCTCTCCCCTGCCGCTGCGCAGGGGAAACTCAGTTGTAAATCAGGTTAAACGTGGCCATCGCATCCGCTTTTCCCGCCGTTACGTTCTCTTCCGTCTGAATGTAATGCGCATCAAATCAGAAGGTCTGCGTCTGGTTATCCCCTACCTGGCCAAGCGCTGACACCTGCGGGGTGTTCCACGATACCACCTGCCCCTGAACCGAACCGGTATTGTCACCGTAAAGCAGTTCGATCCCGACACCGCTGGCGCTATCCTCCTGCTTCGTCAACGCCAGCGCCCGATCGTTGCCCGGCGTGGTATCGCCAAAGAAACCCATCTTAACCGCCGTGTTATTTTCACAGGTCACCGGAATGCTGAAGCGTCCGCCTCCGGCACGGGAGCCGATGCCGTGAAATTCACGCTGGCTCACGCTCCCCATGGGAACAAGAATGCTGCGAGAGCCCACTGAGCAGCTGGTACGCCTGACGGTGAAGCTGGCGAGATGAATCTGTACTGGTGTCGCCACGTTGGTGGCGCTGGCTTGATTTTCTCCCGCCTGCAATATCAGCGATCCGACATTTTGCTCCTGGGAGTTGGCGTTATCGTCAGGCATGGGGCTGGTCGTCGGGATTTTGTAAAACACCACCCAGAACTGCAATTTATACGTTGGGGCGCTGGCAAAGGCAGGATTCTGTGAGGCATCGCAGATACGCCGGGACTCGTTGCCGTCTACCGGGCTGGTGCCGTCAATATACTGTACGGCATCCGCACCACAGTACTGCTGCTCGCGGAACCCGAGCGCGTAGCCGATGCCGTCAATCTGGGTTTTGTAGACGTGCCGCGACGCACCGTCTTCCCCCACCACGGTGCCGACGGGGTTATCCAGCTCGACAAATCCGATACTACGCCAGGGGTCACTACCGCCATCACAGTTGTAGAAGTCTTGCCCGGTAGACTGTATCGGCGCGGAAACCGGCGTCCAATCCGCGGTGCCGGGAGCATATCCAATGGCGTAGGGTACCTGGACAACCCACTGATCGCGCGTGGTGCGGCAGGGCGAGGCCTGAGCGTGCGCATGAAAACTCAGCATGCCAAAAAGCGAAAGAAGGCTCAGATAGAAAAACCAGTGAATAAAACGACGCATGATATTCCTCTAATGGCACTCAACGGACAGCGTGGCGATACCGGGGGCCATATGAGCTTTCCCCAGTCTGAAAGGTGTCTGGCATTGCTGCTGCTCCCCGTTTTCATACCAGGTGACGCGCAGGGTGCCGCGCTCTGGTACCCCGCTCAGGTAGGCCTGACCGCCGTCAGCGACCATGCTTCGGTTTGCAGAATGGCGGTTCTGCTCCACCACTTCAGCCTGCGCGCCAAACGGCAACGGTTCGCCGTGGTAGCGCAGGGAAAACAGAACGCGATAACCAATGTGGGTTGTGTAATTGGCCAGCACCACCGCGCCGCTGGTGGGAATGAGCGTCAGACCGCTTTGCTCAATGTCGACGTTCTCACCCAGCGTCGCCGTATCAAGGCTGACGGTATTTTTGCGATACGCCGAGAGCGTTGGCATGACCGCATAGCCGCGGCTGTCGGTATGGATCCCGTTGTAGCCCTCCGGCTCAACGTTCGCCGCGCCGGGCACGCGCAGCAGGGCGACGGTATCGCCCAGCGGCTGGCTAAGCGTGACGCCATACTGCGTGGCGATAACGCCTCCGGCGAGTCCAAGACTCGCGTTGCTACCGTTTCGGCTGTGGTCATAACCGAGGCTGACGTTGCCGTAGCCACCGTTGTATTGCAGCGCCAGACTGGTGCTGTCGGCCTCTCCCTCACTGGTCTTACTCTGCTGAACGCTGTAATTCAGGTTGCGGTTCGCCAGCGCGCTGCCGTTGAGTGACACCTGCTGCGTGGTCATCCCACGATTGTTGTGGTTGGCGTAGTAACTGACCGAACTGCCCGGCAGCCAGTTGCCAAGCGGAACATTGACGTTAAACGACACGGTGCGATCGGGATGCTGCTCAAGCGCTGAGTCGGTGTAGTCATACCCCGCGCCCCAGGAAATACCCCGCCAGCTGGTGTACCAGCCGATGTGGATGGTTTTATCCTGCCCGGACGTATGCCAGTAATCCTGCATCCATGCCGAGACGCTGAGGCTGCCGAACTGACCCAGCGTCTGTGAAAAAGTGACCTGCGAGCGGCTACGGCGATTATTGAGTTGCAGCTGTTGGCTGTCAGACTGATTCAGTTCACTAAATTCGTAGTAATTGCGCGAGGCATAGCGATAGCTCGCCAGGTTGAAGGCGGTGCCGGTAGCGCTGAAATCTTTCTGGTACTGAATGCGCCACGCCTGCCCCATCGCGCTTTTGCCGTCGGGTAAACGGCTTTTTGCCAGCGTATCGTCAATACCCAGCGAGCCAAATGCGCCAAACCCTCTGCCTACGCCAATTGCACCGGCCTGATAGTTGCTCGCCGTACGAAAGCCGCCATACACCGTCATCCTGGAGAGCAGACCGTAGAAGAAAGCGCCTTCAACAAATTCGGGCGAACGCGCATCACCGGAGCCGGAGTGAAATCGTCCTGCATTGAGACTGTATTTCAGGCTGCCCTGACGTCGCATAAACGGCACCGCAGAATAGGGCTGGGTAAAGACGCGCGTTGAGCCGTCACTTTCCGTGACCGTAACCTGTAGATCGCCACTTTGTGCGCCCGGGAACAGATCGTTAATGATAAATGGCCCGGCGGCCACCCAGGTTTCATAGATCACATAGCCATTTTGCGAAACGGAGACTTTAGCGAAGCTGTGTGCGACGCCGCGGATGGTTGGTGCGAAGCCGCGCTGGCTGTCGGGCAACATGCTTTCGCTTGATGAGAGCTGTACCCCGCGAAACGCCACGCTATCGAAGACGTCGCCTGTGGTCCAGGCATCACCGATCCGTAGCTGGCTGTTAAGACGGCGAATATCCCGGGTCAGCCAGCTACTTTGCGACTGAAAATGGTCGCCGCCCGCGTCGCTGTGGCTCCAGGCCGAGGTGTTACGCAGCCGCCACGCCCCCAGATTGATGCCGTTACGCAGGCTCAGATAGCTGGATGTTGTGACCCCGCTCTGATGACGGGCCTGACCGCCCGACAGACTGTAATCAGTAAATGCCGCCGGGATACCATCGTCCCACTGCGACTGCGGCACGTAGCCACGGCTGCGGTGTTTCATTGCCGCCTGCGGCAGGCTGAGAAAGAGACGCTGCTGGTTGAAATCATAAGAGGTTCGCGCTGCCGGAATAAAATCCTCGAGGTGCGTGAACGTTTCTCCCTCCTGCAACCGGGAGAATGCAGGAATGGCCCCTACATTTACGCCAAGCGCTTCCAGCAGCGATACGCTAAAAACGGGTTGCAGGCTGCCTTTCTCATTGACGAAGGTGATCTCCTGATGCCGCTCCTCGCGTCCGTTAATCTCCAGCGTCACGAGCCAGGTGCCTGGCATCTGCCCGCCCTTTTCAGAGAAATAGTGCAGATCCGCCGTTTTCTGTTCAGTAGAGGAAAGCTCCAGCGCGGCGGGATCAAAGTAATCCTCGGCCATCCCCGTGCGGCTGAAGCTAAGCAGCAACACCGAAAGCGGCGCATAACGAAACAGGCGAAAACGCATGGTCTTAAAGAGGCTGGGTGTGGGTGGCGGTGATGGCACCAAAATCATTAATAGCCGACCAGCTTACGCCCCCGGAGGCGGACACAGGCCATTCCCGGGTTTCCCCTGGACCGATCATGCCCGGCTGCTCAATTTTATGCCCGCCAACGGTCAGACGATAAAAAGAGACGTAGTATGGCGTCGGGTTAGCGGCCTTAAGCCCTTTTCCCGTTCGCGAAAACGTTATTTTCTGCCAGGCCGTGGCGGCGTCCCCTTTCAGGTTGTCCGGGCGGTAGAATATTTTAAATTTCGATTTGACGTTTACCTGTAATTCGTTGCTGCTCTCTTTTGGCTTTGGCGCTATCGCTTTAATATCGAGCCAGAATACAGATTCACGATCTGTGGGCAGCGGAGCGCCGGTATATTGAATACGCAGCGTGTTGGTCTGCTCCGGATCAAGTCTGAACAGAGGTGGTGTGACAATAAATGGCGCAGCGTTATTTTTATCCGGCCCATCGCCTTCAACCCACGACTGAATAAGATAGGGAACCGCACTTTCCATATTAGAAACAGAAAATGCCACCTCCTTGCTGTTTTGCGGGTATACGATCCGTGTTCCCCCCATTACAACGCCAGCAGAAACTGACGCAGAACTAACCATTAATGCAGTGAGCATAATATACGATAAACGTTTCATCATTATTATCTCTGGAGGTGGCTGACAGTGAAATCAGTTATAAACCATCAGGAAGTTGGATACGGCGTTAACATCGCCGGCGTTGATTTCCGTGCCATCTTTGTCAAGTGCGGCATAGAAAGTTAATTCAGCATTGCCTTCATCATCCGGTGCGGTTGTTTCAGATACCGTACCCGGTTTAATCGCCGTG
Organism: Enterobacter cloacae complex sp. IR5428; assembly: GCF_049238585.1. Lineage (NCBI taxonomy): Bacteria > Pseudomonadati > Pseudomonadota > Gammaproteobacteria > Enterobacterales > Enterobacteriaceae > Enterobacter > Enterobacter cloacae complex sp. IR5428. Next base: position 53,396 of record NZ_JBMKHV010000017.1, read on the forward strand.
CTGCGATCGCTGTTATAAAGCTTCACGCCGACACCCGTCGCCATACCTTCACCCGGCGTAACCTGAAGCAGTGTGTCATTCACCGTATCTTTGGTTCCGTCAAACAGTACCGCAACCGATTCAACCGTCTCCGGGCAGTTTTCCACGTTGATTTTGAACTCGCGCGGCGTCGTTTCGTTGTGATCGTCAAAGTAGCTTTTTGCCCACGCCCCAAGGTCTACCGTTTTGTTTTTAGAGGCCGGAGTAATATCACAGGAAATAAGGGTAATTTTCCCGGTAAAATTGATCACCCCGCCCGTACTTTGCGAACCCGCACCGGTATCCAGAGAAGCATTAACGCCAGAATCACTGCTTGCCAGTACTGATTGAGAAGATAACAGCAGCCCCGCCGCGGCAATCGCCAGCGCCACATTTTTGATTTTCATTTGGAACACTTTCCCCTCTGTAAATTAAACAGATATAGACTTGTTGTACCAGGTACAATAACCGCTATAAGGATTTAAAAATGCCACCGAAAGGTTTTTAGCAGAATGGGTGACGCGACCTTATAGAATAAAGCAGGGTCCATCCCATGGTGATAATCCGTATATTTTCAGAAGGCCATACACAGATATCCTTCAACTGAGGAATGACTTCTGGCCGAAAATAACACTGAATACGTTGTGGTTAGTAATAAATTTAAAATCTTCTGTTACGTTGCTTCTGAATAAATAGTAAATCAAATGCCTTTTAACGTCTACGCATTGAAAAGCAATATGCCGTGTCTGTAAACACTCAGAAATTAACACTCAACTAACAAATTTAACCCCTTTCGATTGCCATAATAATTATTAATCTGCTTTTAATACCGCAACTAAATTACAAGAGAGTCAACTGATCATTGTTTGATCAATTTATTTCAGAATATTATTAGCCAAAAAAATGTCTGTTCAGCGCAAAATTCTTACCCTTTATCCTGAAAAACCGCAATTGAACAGGATATTTCCTTATCGATCATCAATTGATCGTTTGTAATACACTGTTAAAATCTATATGTGAAATTTACCTTAATTAAAATTTTTTGCTACAGCTTAGATTTCGCATTTTTAACCAAAAAAAATTTTTATTTATAGGAAATATATCACTATGCTCACACATATACAGCTTCTCAAAAACACAAATAAAACAAACAAACCTCATTCAATTCACGCAATATTATCACCTCTCCTTTTTATATAACCTCTTTTACGCGCCGTATCTGCTTAAAAGGCGAATGTAAGGCTCTCCACCTGACCACCGCTCCCAATGCACACGGTGATTTGATTTTGCGGGTTTGGTCCTACCAATCACGTACAAAGCTATCCATCGTTCACAATTTCGATGCTCCACTTCACAAAACAATTGCTGAATAGCAACACTTGGTTAACCATTTGTTGTCATTAACCCTACATCACAATATTGGAAGGACCACTTTTACACTAAGTGTGACGCAGAGATGAGCAGAGACTCACCCGACGAACACTGTGTGGTCCTCAGGAGACCTGCATGAGCCTCTGGCAACAAAACTACGATCCGGCCGGAAATATCTGGCTGTCGAGCCTGATCGCATCGCTACCGATCCTGTTTTTCTTCTTTGCGCTGATTAAGCTCAAGCTGAAGGGCTACCTCGCCGCGACGTATACCGTTGCCATCGCCCTGATGGTGGCGTTGTTCTTCTACAAAATGCCGGTCGATCGCGCGCTGGCCTCCGTCGTCTATGGCTTCTTCTACGGCCTGTGGCCGATTGCGTGGATCATCATCGCCGCCGTCTTTGTCTACAAAATCTCGGTCAAAACCGGGCAGTTCGACATTATTCGCTCGTCGATTCTCTCCATCACGCCGGACCAGCGTTTGCAGATGCTGATCGTCGGCTTCTCCTTCGGAGCATTTCTGGAAGGGGCGGCAGGATTCGGCGCACCGGTGGCCATCACCGCCGCCCTGCTGGTCGGTCTGGGCTTTAACCCGCTGTATGCCGCTGGCCTGTGCCTGATTGTGAATACCGCCCCGGTGGCGTTTGGCGCGATGGGCATTCCTATTCTGGTGGCGGGCCAGGTGACCGGGCTGGACAGCTTCGAGATCGGCCAGATGGTGGGCCGCCAGCTGCCGTTCCTGACCATTATCGTGCTGTTCTGGATCATGGCGATTATGGACGGCTGGCGCGGCGTGAAGGAGACCTGGCCTGCGGTGATGGTAGCGGGCGGTTCGTTCGCCATTGCCCAGTATCTCAGCTCCAACTTCCTTGGCCCGGAACTGCCGGACATAATCTCTTCCCTGGTGTCGCTGGTCTGTCTGACGCTGTTCCTGAAACGCTGGCAGCCGGTACGTATCTTCCGCTTTGCTGACATGGGCGCATCGCACGTGGATCAGACGCTGGCGCGCACCGGCTATACCGCCGGACAGATTGTACGCGCATGGTCACCGTTCCTGTTCCTGACCGCCACCGTGACGCTGTGGAGCATTCCGCCGTTTAAGGCCCTGTTCGCCCCGGGCGGCGCGCTGTACGACATGGTGATTAATATCTCCGTGCCGTTCCTCGACAAGATGGTCGCTCGTATGCCGCCGGTGGTACACGACGCCACGCCGTATGCGGCAGTGTTTAAGTTCGACTGGTTCTCAGCCACCGGCACGGCGATCCTGTTTGCCGCTATCCTTTCCGTAGTGTGGCTGCGCATGAAGCCTGCCGCCGCGGTGCAGACCTTTGCGGCGACGATTAAAGAGCTGATGCTGCCGATTTACTCCATCGGCATGGTGCTGGCGTTCGCGTTTATTTCGAACTACTCCGGCCTGTCGTCGACGCTGGCGTTAGCGCTGGCGCATACCGGCCACGCGTTTACCTTCTTCTCGCCGTTCCTCGGCTGGCTGGGGGTGTTCCTGACCGGTTCAGATACGTCATCTAACGCCCTGTTTGCCGCCCTACAGGCCACAGCCGCGCAGCAGATTGGCGTCTCGGACGTGCTGCTGGTCGCCGCGAACACCACCGGCGGCGTGACCGGGAAGATGATCTCACCGCAGTCCATCGCCATTGCCTGTGCCGCGGTGGGGCTGGTAGGCAAAGAGTCGGATCTGTTCCGCTTTACCGTTAAACACAGCCTGATATTTACCTGCATGGTGGGCGTGATCACCACATTGCAGGCCTATGTCTTAACCTGGATGATTCCATGATAGTGATGCCCAGACGCCTGTCCGACGAGATTGCCACTCGCGTACGGGCGCTGATAGAAGAACAACAGCTGGAAGCGGGCATGAGATTGCCCGCCGAGCGTCAGCTTGCCGCCCAGCTTGGCGTGTCGCGCAATTCACTGCGCGAGGCGCTGGCGACGCTGGTCAGCGAAGGGGTGCTGCTGAGCCGTCGAGGCGGCGGCACCTTCGTGCGCTGGCAGCATGACGACTGGTCCGAACAAAACATCGTGCAGCCGCTTAAAACGCTGATGGAAAACGACCCGGACTACAGCTTTGACATCCTCGAAGCGCGTCACGCCATCGAAACCAGCACCGCGTGGCATGCGGCGATGCGGGCAACCGAGGCCGACAAAGAGAAGCTCAAAGCCTGCTTTGAGGCCACGCAAAGCAGCGATCCGGACATCGCCTCCCAGGCGGACGTGCGTTTTCACCTCGCGATTGCCGAGGCCTCGCACAACGTAGTTCTGCTGCAAACCATGCGCGGGTTCTTCGACCTGCTGCAATCCTCCGTGAAGCAGAGCCGCCAGCGCATGTATCTGGTGCCGCCGGTATTTGCCCAACTGACCGAACAGCACGAGGCGGTGCTCAACGCCATTCTGGCCGGTGATGCCGAGGCCGCGCGCAAGGCGATGATGGCGCATCTCGGCTTCGTGCATACCACCATTAAACGATTCGATGAAGATCAGGCCCGACAGGCGCGTATTACCCGTCTGCCTGGCGAGAGTGATATTTCCAGGGAGAACAAAGCATGATTATTTCCGCAGCCAGTGACTATCGCGCCGCGGCACAGCGCATTTTGCCGCCATTCCTGTTCCACTACATTGACGGCGGGGCGTACGCCGAATATACCCTGCGCCGCAACGTGGAGGACCTGTCGGAAGTGGCCCTGCGCCAGCGCGTGCTGAAGAATATGTCTGACCTGAGCCTTGAGACGAAGCTGTTTAACGAGACGCTCTCCATGCCGGTGGCGCTTGCGCCCGTCGGCTTATGCGGCATGTATGCCCGCCGGGGCGAAGTGCAGGCCGCCGCCGCCGCAGATGCCAAAGGCATCCCGTTTACCCTTTCCACCGTGTCCGTCTGCCCGATTGAAGAGGTCGCCCCGACCATCAAGCGCCCGATGTGGTTCCAGCTGTACGTCCTGCGCGATCGCGGTTTTATGCGTAACGCCCTTGAGCGCGCCAAAGCGGCGGGCTGCTCTACGCTGGTCTTTACCGTCGATATGCCGACGCCCGGCGCACGCTACCGTGATGCGCACTCCGGCATGAGCGGTCCGAACGCCGCGATGCGCCGCTACTGGCAGGCGGTGACGCACCCGCAGTGGGCGTGGGATGTCGGCGTGAATGGCCGTCCGCACGATCTGGGCAATATTTCGGCCTACCTGGGTAAACCGACCGGGCTGGAAGATTACATCGGCTGGCTGGCGAACAACTTCGATCCATCCATCTCCTGGAAAGACCTGGAGTGGATCCGCGAATTCTGGGACGGCCCGATGGTGATCAAAGGGATCCTCGATCCGGAAGATGCCCGCGACGCGGTGCGTTTTGGCGCCGATGGGATCGTGGTCTCTAACCATGGTGGCCGCCAGCTTGACGGGGTGCTCTCCTCCGCCCGCGCCCTGCCAGCCATTGCCGATGCGGTGAAAGGCGATATTGCGATTCTGGCCGACAGCGGCATCCGTAACGGGCTGGACGTGGTGCGCATGATTGCCCTGGGCGCAGACAGTGTGCTGCTGGGCCGTGCTTACCTGTACGCGCTGGCCACCAGCGGCCAGGCGGGCGTGGCGAATCTGCTGAACCTGATCGAGAAAGAGATGAAGGTGGCGATGACCCTTACCGGTGCGAAAACAATCGGTGAAATCAGCAAAGACTCTCTGGTGCAGGAGCTCAGTAAGCTGCCTGCGGCGCTGGCCCCCCTTTCTCAGGGAAACGCGGCCTAATCTCCCCCGGTTAGCCTCCCCTTCTTCCGCGCCCGACATCCCCCTCGGGCGCTTTTTTTGTCGAAAATAACACCTGCGTAACATTCTGGATAAGAAAATTTGACACAGCCTGCCCTCCGCAATTGTATAGACAAGCAAATACAAGAACACAAAAACAACATCACATCGGAGGGGAACGTATGACGTATTCAGGTCGGGTGGATATTCAGCAGGTGATCGATGAGAGTCCTTTTTCAGGGTTTCACTGGCTTCTTATTGTGCTGGGCTTTCTGGTGCTGGCGATCGATGGTTTCGATACCGCCGCGATGGGTTACATTGCGCCTACGCTGTCGGCGGAGTGGGGAATACATAAACAGGATCTGGGGCCGGTGTTGAGTGCGGCGCTACTGGGGCTGTCGCTGGGAGCTCTTATTGCAGGTCCGGTATCGGACCGTATGGGACGCAAGCGCGTACTGGTCTTTTCATGCCTGTTCTTCGGCCTGGCGAGCCTGGGCACGGCCTGGGCGCAAAGTCTGAATACCCTGACGCTGTGGCGATTTCTGACCGGTCTCGGGCTGGGCGCCGCGATGCCTAACGCCATCACACTGATCTCAGAGTTTGCCCCCCAGCGCTGCCGCGCCATGGCAATTAACACCATGTACTGCGGCTTTCCGCTGGGTGCGGCGGGCGGCGGGGCGATCTCGTCCTGGCTTATCCCTCACCATGGCTGGCGAAGCGTGCTGCTGACCGGCGCGATTGCGCCGCTGATTTTAACGGTGCTGCTGGCGCTGCTGTTGCCGGAGTCGGTGAAGTTTCTGGTGCAGCGCGGAAAAGACGTCGCGCAGGTTCGCCGCATCGCCAGCCGGTTCGCCCGCAGCACGCTGGATAGCGTCACGGGCTTTTTCCTGGCGGAGGAGAAGGTCGCGTCGAAAAAAGGCAGCGTGTCGCAGCTGTTTTCCATGCCCTGGCTGCCCGGCACCCTGATGCTGTGGGTCACCTACTTTATGGGACTGGTGATTTATTACGTCCTGCTGAGCTGGATGCCAACGCTGATGCAGGGGATGGGGTATGCGCTGGCGGAATCCGCCTGGCTCACCTCGCTGTTCACCTTCGGCGGCACCGCTGGCATTCTGCTCGCGGGCTGGATGATGGACCGCTGGGAAGCGCACAAGGTGGTCGCGTGTGGTTTCGTGCTGACGATGGGCCTGATTCTTTTACTCGGCATTGAGCATAATCATATCGCCCTGTTTGGCGGGTTAATCTTCCTGATGGGGATCGCGATGAACGGCGCGCAGTCGGGGATGCAGACCCTGGCCGCCACCTTTTACCCTACCGAGTGCCGCGCGACGGGTATCGCCTGGATGCAGGGGATCGGCCGCTTCGGCGGCGTGGCGGGCACCATGACCAGCGCCCAGCTTCTTTCCATGCAGTGGCAGGCGGACAGTATTTTGATGATCCTCAGCGTGCCTGCTCTCGTGGCCGCAGCGGCAACCGTCTACAAAATGCTGTATAGCCGCTCGCAGGAGCCGGGCGTCGCCTAGTCCCTCTCTTTTCTGCTATTCTGCCCCCCGCAATTAAGGGGGCAGCATGCTTAACATCGTCTTATTCGAACCAGAAATCCCACCCAATACCGGCAATATCATCCGCCTGTGCGCCAACACCGGTTTTCGTCTGCACATCATTGAGCCGATGGGCTTTACGTGGGACGACAAACGTCTGCGCCGCGCGGGGCTGGACTACCATGAGTTTACTGCCGTCGTTCGTCATCACGATTACGCCGCGTTTCTGGACGCAGAGAAGCCGCAGCGCATGTTTGCCCTGACCACCAAAGGCACGCCAGCGCATAGCGCCGTAAGCTATCAGGACGGGGATTATCTGATGTTTGGTCCGGAAACCCGCGGCCTGCCGGCCACCATTCTGGATGCCCTGCCCGCTGAGCAAAAAATTCGTATTCCGATGATGCCGGACAGCCGCAGCATGAACCTGTCGAATGCGGTGTCGGTGGTGGTGTATGAGGCGTGGCGCCAGCTGGGTTATCCCGGCGCGATACTGCGTAGCTAAAACAGTTCGGGTGGCTTGCGCCACCCGATTGTCTTTTTAGTCTGCTACTGCGATACGTTTCATATCGGTCATGTAGCCACGCAGTTTCTGGCCCACTTTCTCGATTTCGTGACTGCGAATCGCTTCATTAACGTCACGAAGCTGCGCGTTATCAACCGCACCTTCCGCAATCGCTTTACCCAGATCGCCTGCTTGCAGGGTAGTCATGAACTCTTTCAGCAGCGGTACGCAGGCGTAAGAGAACAGATAGTTACCGTACTCGGCGGTATCGGAGATCACCACGTTCATCTCATACAGACGCTTACGGGCGATGGTGTTTGCGATCAGCGGCAGCTCGTGCAGCGATTCATAGTACGCAGATTCTTCAATGATGCCGGAATCCACCATGGTTTCGAACGCCAGCTCAACGCCCGCTTTCACCATCGCGATCATCAGTACGCCTTTATCGAAGTACTCCTGCTCGCTGATTTTACCCTCGAACTGTGGTGCCGTTTCGAACGCGGTTTTACCGGTCTCTTCGCGCCAGGTCAGCAGTTTCTTATCGTCATTCGCCCAGTCCGCCATCATGCCGGAAGAGAACTCGCCGGAGATGATGTCGTCCATGTGTTTCTGGAACAGCGGTGCCATGATGGTTTTCAGCTGTTCAGAGAGTGCGAACGCGCGCAGTTTTGCCGGGTTGGACAGTCGGTCCATCATCAGCGTAATGCCGCCCTGCTTCAGCGCTTCGGTGATGGTTTCCCAGCCGAACTGAATCAGTTTTTCCGCGTATGCCGGGTCGGTGCCCTCTTCCACCAGCTTGTCGAAGCACAGCAGAGAACCAGCCTGGAGCATGCCGCACAGAATGGTCTGCTCGCCCATCAGGTCAGATTTCACTTCCGCAACGAAGGAAGATTCCAGTACGCCCGCACGATGGCCGCCGGTGGCCGCTGCCCACGCTTTGGCAATCGCCATGCCTTCGCCTTTCGGATCGTTTTCCGGGTGAACGGCGATCAGCGTCGGTACGCCGAAACCACGTTTGTACTCTTCGCGCACTTCGGTGCCCGGGCACTTCGGTGCCACCATCACTACGGTGATGTCTTTACGGATCTGCTCTCCCACTTCAACGATGTTGAAGCCGTGGGAGTAACCCAGCGCAGCGCCGTCTTTCATCAGCGGCTGTACGGAACGCACAACGTCTGAGTGTTGCTTGTCTGGCGTCAGGTTAACCACCAGGTCCGCCTGCGGGATCAGCTCTTCGTAGGTACCTACTTTGAAGCCGTTTTCGGTCGCTTTACGCCAGGAAGCGCGCTTTTCAGCAATCGCTTCTTTGCGCAGGGCGTAGGAGATATCCAGACCGGAGTCACGCATGTTCAGGCCCTGGTTCAGACCCTGTGCGCCACAGCCGACGATGACCACTTTTTTACCCTGAAGGTAGCTCGCGCCATCGGCAAATTCGTCGCGCGCCATAAAGCGGCATTTGCCCAGCTGCGCCAGCTGCTGGCGCAAGTTCAGTGTATTAAAGTAGTTAGCCATGGGTGATACCTCGTGATGTTGTGTGTCTTATTGTTCGGTTCGCGTTTCAGCGAGAATGTACCCACATTACAACAGGAAATTTATTGCGGAAATTGATATATTCACAACGTCACATTGCAATTTATGCAATGTAAAAAGGGGGAGTGGAATCGGTGGATTTACGCGATCTGAAAATGTTCCTGCACCTGGCGGAAAGCCGTCACTTTGGCCGCAGCGCCCGGGCGATGCACGTCAGCCCCTCCACGCTGTCGCGCCAGATCCAGCGTCTTGAGGAAGACCTCGGGCAGCCGCTGTTCGTGCGCGATAACCGCACCGTCACGCTGACGGAAGCCGGTGAAGAACTGCGCGTCTTTGCCCAGCAGACCTTGTTGCAGTACCAGCAGCTGCGACACTCTATCGATCAGCAGGGGCCGTCACTGTCCGGTGAACTGCATATTTTCTGCTCCGTGACCGCCGCCTACAGCCATCTGCCGCCCATCCTTGACCGCTTTCGCGCGGCGCATCCGTCGGTTGAAATTAAGCTCACTACCGGCGATGCCGCCGACGCGATGGAAAAAGTGGTCACGGGCGAAGCGGATCTCGCGATTGCCGGGAAGCCGGAAACCCTGCCGGGCGCGGTAGCGTTCTCAATGCTGGAGAATCTGGCGGTAGTACTGATTGCCCCGGCGCTGCCCTGCCCGGTGCGCAACCAGGTCTCGGTGGAGAAACCGGACTGGTCGACGGTGCCGTTTATCATGGCCGATCAGGGGCCGGTGCGCCGCCGCATTGAGCTGTGGTTCCGCCGCCAGAAAATCAGCAACCCGTCGATTTACGCCACGGTCGGCGGCCATGAGGCGATGGTGTCGATGGTAGCGCTCGGCTGCGGCGTGGCGCTGCTGCCAGAAGTGGTGCTGGAAAACAGCCCGGAGCCAGTGCGCAATCGCGTGATGATTTTAGAACGCAGCGACGAAAAAACGCCGTTCGAGCTTGGCGTGTGCGCACAAAAAAAGCGGCTGCATGAGCCGCTTATTGATGCGTTCTGGAAGATATTGCCGAACCACTAAAGCCGGGTGGCGCTGCGCTTACCCGGCCTACACGCAGCTCAACCCTTAGCCCGCGAGGAAGAAGCGGAACGCCGGGTTGTGGGTTTCGTCATGGCACTCATAGCCCAGCTCGTTCAGGCGCGTTTCGAAATCCGGCTCGTGCTCGCCCAGCTCGAACGCCGCCAGAACGCGGCCGTAGTCGGTGCCGTGGCTGCGGTAGTGGAACAGAGAAATGTTCCAGTGGGTGCCCAGCGTGTGCAGGAACTTGAGCAACGCGCCCGGCGATTCCGGGAACTCGAAGCTGAACAGGCGTTCCTTGAGCGGCTTGGATGGACGGCCGCCGACCATGTAACGCACGTGCAGCTTCGCCATTTCGTCGTCGGAGAGATCGACCACGCTGTAGCCGCCGTCATGCAGCAGGCTGAGGATCTCTTTGCGCTCCTCCACGCCACGGCTCAGACGCACGCCGACAAATATGCACGCATCTTTGGCATCGGCAAAGCGGTAGTTGAACTCCGTTACCGAACGGCCGCCCAGCAGCTGGCAAAACTTCAGGAAGCTGCCCTTCTCTTCCGGAATGGTCACCGCCAGCAGGGCTTCACGCTGCTCGCCCAGCTCACAGCGTTCGGACACGTAGCGCAGGCCGTGGAAGTTCACATTGGCGCCGGAAAGCACGTGCGCCAGACGCTCGCCGCGAATGTTGTGCTGGGCGATGTATTTCTTCATCCCCGCCAGCGCCAGCGCGCCGGACGGCTCCGCCACCGCACGCACATCCTCGAAGAGATCTTTCATCGCCGCGCAGATAGCGTCGCTGTCGACGGTGACGATATCGTCGAGATACTCCTGGCACAGACGGAACGTTTCATCGCCAATGCGCTTCACCGCCACGCCCTCGGCGAACAGCCCGACGCGCGGCAGATCCACCGGATGTCCGGCGTCCAGCGCCGCCTTCAGGCAAGCGGAGTCTTCCGCTTCAACCGCAATCACTTTGATCTGCGGCATTAGCTGTTTGATCAGCACCGCCACACCAGCGGCTAAGCCACCGCCGCCCACCGGGACGAAAACGCGGTCGAGATGGGCATCCTGCTGCAACAGTTCCAGCGCCAGCGTACCCTGCCCGGCAATCACCATCGGGTGATCGAACGGCGGGACCCAGGTGAAGCCCTGCTGCTGCGCCAGTTCAATCGCTTTGGCTTTCGCTTCGTCAAAATTCGCGCCGTGGAGCAGCACTTCGCCGCCGAACCCGCGCACCGCGTCGACTTTGATATCCGCCGTGGCAACCGGCATCACGATCAGCGCTTTCAGCCCTAAACGGGCCGCGGAGAACGCTACGCCCTGCGCGTGGTTGCCCGCCGACGCGGTAATGACGCCGCGCGCTTTCTGCTCATCCGTCAGCCCGGCCATCATCGCGTAGGCGCCGCGCAGCTTGAAGCTGTGCACCGGCTGCCTGTCTTCGCGCTTCACCAGAATGACGTTGTCGAGGCGCGAGGAGAGTTTGTCCATTTTTTGCAGGGGCGTGACCTGCACGGCTTCATAGACCGGCGCGCGCAGCACCGCTCTCAGGTATTCCGCCCCCTCGGGGGCGGCGGATAAGGGTTGTGACTCGGCCATCATTAGCCCCCAAGTTTAGATTTATCGCGCACCGCGCCTTTATCTGCACTGGTGGCAAGACTCGCGTAAGCGCGCAGGGCGAAGGAGACTTCGCGCTGGCGGTCTTTCGGCGTCCAGGCTTTGTCGCCACGGGCTTCCTGCGCTTCACGACGGGCCGCAATCTCCTGGTCACTCAGCTTCAGCTGAATGCCGCGGTTCGGAATGTCGATTTCGATCAGGTCGCCATCTTCGATGATCGCGATATTGCCGCCGCTTGCCGCTTCCGGGGAGACGTGGCCAATGGAGAGGCCTGACGTGCCGCCAGAGAAACGACCGTCGGTGATCAGCGCGCAGGCTTTGCCGAGGCCCATCGATTTCAGGAAGGTAGTCGGGTAGAGCATCTCCTGCATGCCCGGACCGCCTTTCGGCCCTTCGTAGCGAATGACCACCACGTCGCCTTCCACCACTTTGCCACCGAGGATAGCGTCTACCGCCTCGTCCTGACTTTCATACACTTTTGCCGGACCGGTGAATTTGAGAATGCTGTCGTCCACGCCTGCGGTTTTCACGATGCAGCCGTTTTCCGCAAAGTTACCGTACAGCACGGCCAGACCGCCGTCTTTGCTGTAGGCATGTTCCAGCGAGCGGATGCAGCCTTCGGCGCGATCGTCATCCAGCGTGTCCCAGCGGCAATCCTGCGAGAACGCCTGCGTGGTGCGAATACCTGCCGGACCGGCGCGGAACATCTTTTTCACCGCGTCGTCTTTGGTCAGCATCACGTCGTACTGGTCCAGCGACTCCGGCAGCGTCAGGCCGAGCACATTTTTCACGTTGCGGTTCAGCAGCCCTGCGCGATCCAGCTCGCCGAGAATACCGATGACACCACCAGCACGATGCACGTCTTCCATATGGTACTTCTGGGTACTCGGCGCGACTTTACACAGCTGCGGCACTTTGCGGGAGAGCTTGTCGATGTCGCTCATGGTGAAGTCGATTTCGGCTTCCTGCGCGGCGGCCAGCAGGTGCAGAACGGTGTTGGTGGAACCGCCCATGGCGATATCCAGCGTCATGGCGTTTTCGAACGCCGCTTTACTGGCGATGTTGCGCGGCAGCGCGCTGGCGTCGTCCTGCTCGTAGTAGCGTTTGGTCAGCTCAACGATGCGCTTGCCCGCGTTAAGGAACAGCTGCTTACGGTCGGCGTGGGTCGCCAGCAGCGAGCCGTTACCCGGCTGAGAAAGGCCCAGCGCTTCGGTCAGGCAGTTCATGGAGTTGGCGGTGAACATCCCGGAACAGGAGCCGCAGGTCGGACACGCGGAGCGTTCCACCTGGTCGCTCTGCTCGTCAGAGACTTTCGGGTCCGCGCCCTGGATCATCGCATCGACCAGGTCGAGCTTGATGATTTTGTCGGAAAGCTTGGTTTTACCCGCTTCCATCGGGCCGCCGGAAACGAAGATCACCGGAATGTTCAGGCGCAGGGAGGCCATCAGCATCCCCGGGGTGATTTTGTCGCAGTTGGAGATACAGACCATCGCATCGGCGCAGTGGGCGTTAACCATGTACTCCACCGAGTCGGCGATCAGCTCGCGCGACGGTAGTGAATAGAGCATCCCCCCGTGGCCCATTGCGATACCGTCATCCACCGCAATGGTGTTGAACTCTTTCGCCACGCCGCCGGAGGCTTCGATTTGCTCGGCAACCAGCTTACCAAGATCGCGCAGGTGCACGTGGCCCGGCACAAACTGGGTGAAGGAGTTCACCACGGCGATAATTGGCTTGCCGAAATCGGCGTCGGTCATTCCGGTGGCGCGCCACAGTGCGCGGGCACCCGCCATATTACGGCCGTGGGTGGTGGTGGCTGAACGATACTTAGGCATGCTTTATTTACTCCCGTCTGACTATTAAATGGGACGGTGCGTGCCGTCCCAAATTTATATTTAGTGATTAACCTGATCCAACCAGCCGTATTTGTCTTCTGTTTCGCCGGTGAACAGGCCGAAGAAGGCTTGCTGAATGCGTTTGGTGACCGGACCACAGCGGCCTTCGCCCACCTGAATGCCGTCGACGCTACGCACCGGTGTAATTTCAGCCGCGGTACCGGACATGAACACTTCGTCAGCCAGGTACAGGGATTCGCGGGACAGCACCTGCTCGCGTACTTCGATACCCAGATCTTTTGCCAGCTTGATGATGGCGTCGCGGGTGATGCCCGGCAGCGCGGACGAGGTGAACGGCGGGGTGAACAGAATGCCGTCTTTCACTTCAAACAGGTTTTCGCCCGCACCTTCGGAGATGTAGCCATTTACATCGAGCGCGATACCTTCCTGATAGCCGTGACGGCGCGCTTCGCTGCCAACCAGCAGTGAGGAGAGGTAGTTACCGCCCGCTTTAGCCGCGGTCGGGATAGTGTTTGGTGCCACGCGGTTCCAGGAAGAAACCATTGCGTCGATCCCCTGATCCAGTGCTTCCGCGCCCAGGTAGGCGCCCCACGGGAACGCAGCAATGATCACATCGGTGTTATAGCCAGCGGGCGGATTGACACCCATGCCGACATCACCCACGAAGACCAGCGGACGAATATAGGCACTGGTCAGTTTGTTCTGGCGGATCACCTCGCGGCAGGCTTCCATCAGCTCATCAACGCTTTGGGAGACCGGGAAACGATAAATTTTGGCTGAGTCATGCAGACGCTGCATGTGTTCGCGATGGCGGAACACCACTGGTCCTTTGTGAGAATCGTAGCAACGGATGCCTTCAAACACGGAGGTGCCGTAGTGCAGCGCGTGGGACATCACGTGAACTTTCGCGTCTTCCCAGCGAACCATCTCACCATTGAACCAAATGTAATCAGCTTTTTTTGTCGTCATTTTTTCGTCCTGTCACGCTTAAGCGCGGATTTGTTGTGATGTGGTTGTGCTCTGGCAGATGGCAACATGGGCAACGTCTACCAGTTTTGATAACTGACTAAACAGTAAGTCGACCGGCCGCGGGCTGGCAACGGTTAATTCGATACTGATATTTTGTGCATCCGTGGCCGTTTCCATATTCATAGAGCAAATCTGAAAACCACGATGACGCACCACACGCAATACGCGTTCTAACGTTTCCGGGTTGAAGCGAGCCTGCACGGCAACCTGATGTTGCATCATGATAATTTCTCCAGCATTTGTGAGTTACTGGCACCGGGCGGTACCAACGGCCAGACGTTCTCAAGCTCGTCGATTGAGACATGAAGCAGGTATGGCCCTTCGCTTGACAGCATGGTGTCGAGTGCCGCTTCAACCTGGTCTTTACGGGTGATGTGCTGGCCAGGAATGCCGAAGGCGCTGGCCAGGGTGAGGAAATCGGGGTTGTCGGTCAGGGTCGTTTCGCTGTAACGCTCCTGGAAGAACAGCTGCTGCCACTGGCGAACCATGCCCAAACGCTGGTTATCGAGCAAAACGATTTTCAGCGGTAACTGCTTACGCTTCACGGTGCCGAGCTCCTGGACGTTCATCATGAAGGAGCCGTCACCGGAGATACAGATAACGGTATCGTTCGGGCGGGCAACCTGTGCGCCCACGGCAGCGGGCAGGCCGAAGCCCATCGTGCCTAAGCCGCTCGAGGTGATGAAGTTTTCCGGGCGGGTGTAGGTCATGTGCTGGGCTGACCACATCTGATGCTGGCCGACATCCGTCGTCACCACGCTGTCTGCGGGTTTGCGGTCGGACAACTGTTTCAACAACAGCGGCGCATAGATGGCCTCGCCGGGGTGATCGTAACGCCAGGCGTGTTCAGCGCGCATATCTGCGGTGTGCTGACGCCATGGGTTGATATCCAGCGGCTGCTGCAGTGCCAGTAACAGCGCGTTGAGATCGCCCTGCAGCGCGACGTGCGCCTGACGCAGCTTGTTCATCTCCGCCGGGTCGATATCCATATGGATGACTTTGGCGTTCGGCGCAAAGGTATTCAGCTTGCCGGTGACGCGGTCGTCAAAACGGGCGCCTACGGCGATGAGCAAGTCGCAGTCCTGCACCGCCAGGTTTGCCGCTTTGGTGCCGTGCATCCCCAGCATGCCCAGATAGTATGGGTAGTTCGCGTCTACGGCACCCAGACCTTTCAACGTGCAGGTCGCTGGCATCTGCGTTGTTGCGATAAATTCGCGCAGGGCAGGAACAGCCTGCGCCATGCCCACGCCGCCGCCTACATACAGCATCGGCTGTTTCGCCTGCGCCAGCATCTGGCGAGCCTCTTCAACCTCCGCATGGGGAAACACGTCGTCGCTTTCAACGGTGGAGAAGTGCGGTTCCAGATCGCCGAGTGCAACCTGAATATCTTTCGGGATATCTACCAGAACCGGGCCAGGACGGCCAGAGCTGGCAACCTCGAACGCTTCGGCCATCACGCGCGGCAGCTCTTCGAGAGACTGAACGAGGAAGCTGTGTTTGGTGCAGGCAAGCGATAAACCGAGCACATCCACTTCCTGGAAAGCATCGGTGCCGATGAACGGAGAGGCCACCTGGCCGGTGATCGCCACCACGGGTACGGAATCGAGCAGCGCGTCAGCCAGGCCGGTGATCAGGTTCGTTGCGCCCGGACCGGAGGTGGCCATACAGACGCCTGTTTTACCGGTCGCACGGGCATAACCGATGGCGGCCATCGCTGCGCCCTGCTCGTGTCGGCACAAGAGGTGTTCCACGCCGCCGTCATACAGTGCATCGTAAATCGGCATAATTGCGCCACCCGGATAACCGAATACGGTTTCGACTCCCTGCGCGCGCAACGCATGTACTACCCATTGTGCCCCATTCATAGTTAGTTCCCCGTCATAAATCTGGAGAAACAGAATTTTGTGCTAGTCGTCATTCTCTGCTCCTCATTTAAGTTTTTTAGTCATAAAAAAACCCCCGGACCTTTCGGTGCGGGGGTCTTAGTTCGTTAAGGCTTGATTTCTAAGCCTTTCCTCGTCCAAGTGCAGCCCCGCACGGTGGGATAATAATCACCACCACGCTAATCACGACCAGGCTAATCACTCGTAGAAGGGCTGTCATTTTCAGTTCTTTTTGCATCTTGTTCGAAGGAATACCTAAAGAGTTACCACAGATATTTCATCTGACACAAGATTTTTTTATGACTCATTTCTGTAGCAGGCGAACTATTTCTTTCAAAATCGTTGTTTTATATAGGGAAAAAATAGAAATGAAGATTTTTCATTTTTTGGCCCGTTTCATCAGGCAAGGCGCGCATGATTTCTTTTCTGCGAGGCCGATTCCACCGACATGTAATGATTACATTTAGGCGCTAAAAGGCTGGAACGAGCGCCGTAATTCAGTGAATTAGCGCTAAACAGGAAAAAATGATGCTGGCATAGTCACCGCCAAGGAGGGGCTTATGTCACTGTCAGTTGTTTATACACGCGCGGCCATCGGCGTGAAGGCACCGCTTATTTCTGTAGAGGTTCATTTAAGTAATGGACTGCCCGGACTGACGCTGGTCGGCTTACCCGAAACGACCGTTAAGGAGGCCAGGGATCGCGTGCGCAGCGCAATTATTAATAGCGGTTATGCTTTTCCGGCGAAGAAGATCACCATCAACCTTGCGCCCGCCGATTTGCCAAAGGAGGGAGGGCGATATGATTTACCTATTGCTATAGCGCTTCTCGCGGCTTCTGAACAGCTCAATACGCCAGGGTTAAGCTCGTGCGAGTTCGTGGGTGAATTAGCGCTTACAGGCGCGTTAAGAGGCGTTCCCGGAGCAATCTCGGGTGCGCTTGAAGCCATACGCGCGGGAAGGCAAATCATTGTGGCCAATGAAAATGCCTCTGAAGTCAGCCTTATCGCCGAAAAGGGGTGTCTTGTCGCGGGACATTTGCAGGAGGTTTGCGCCTGGCTGGAAGGCCGACATGAGCTTGCCGAGCCGCAGGAGAATGAGGAGGTAGTGGCAGATTCACCCGATGACCTCAGCGATATTATGGGTCAGGAACAGGGTAAGCGGGCGTTAGAAATAACGGCCGCGGGTGGGCATAACCTGCTACTGATAGGTCCGCCAGGCACGGGGAAAACGATGCTGGCGAGCAGGTTGAGCGGCCTGCTGCCCCCCCTCAATAATCACGAAGCGCTGGAAAGCGCCGCGATATTTAGCCTGGTCAGTTCAATATCGCTGCATAAACAGTGGCGCCGCCGTCCTTTCCGCTCGCCACACCACAGTGCGTCTCTTACCGCGATGGTGGGCGGGGGCTCAATTCCCGGACCGGGTGAAATCTCACTGGCACACAACGGCATTCTGTTCCTGGATGAATTGCCAGAGTTTGAACGCCGCGTGCTGGATGCGTTGCGGGAGCCGATTGAATCCGGCGAAATCCATCTGTCTCGTACACGCGCCAAAATAAGCTACCCTGCGCAGTTTCAGCTGGTCGCCGCGATGAACCCTAGCCCAACGGGCCATTATCAGGGCAACCATAACCGCTGTACGCCGGAGCAGACGCTGCGCTATCTGAGTAAGCTGTCCGGCCCCTTCCTCGACCGTTTTGATTTATCTCTCGAGATCCCCCTGCCACCGCCCGGTCTGCTGAGGCAAACCGGTATCAAAGGCGAAAGCTCAGCAGCGGTGCGAGAACGGGTTATTGCGGCTCAGGCGCGGCAGTATGCTCGTCAGAACAGGCTGAATGCCCGGCTGGATAACAGCGGGATCCGACAGTTTTGCTCTCTCAACGCCGAAGATGCAGGCTGGCTGGAAGAGACACTGACGCGGTTTGGGCTATCCATTCGCGCGTGGCAGCGTTTGTTGAAAGTTGCGCGCACGGTCGCTGACGTGGAGGGCTGCCCCGGAATAGAGAGGCGACATTTGCAGGAGGCATTAAGCTACCGTGCGATCGATCGGCTGCTGTTGCATCTGCAAAAAATGCTGGCATAAAAAAAGGGGCCGTAGCCCCTTCTCTTCTTAATCGTCAGACTCGGTGTAGTCTTCTGCACCTTCCATCTGCGGCTTGCCGCCAGACAGCGTATGGAAACGCTTAGGACGCTTAATGCGAGCCATATACTTGATCCATACACGTTCTGCATCAGACT
This sequence comes from Enterobacter cloacae complex sp. IR5428, assembly GCF_049238585.1. Taxonomy (NCBI): domain Bacteria; kingdom Pseudomonadati; phylum Pseudomonadota; class Gammaproteobacteria; order Enterobacterales; family Enterobacteriaceae; genus Enterobacter; species Enterobacter cloacae complex sp. IR5428. Next base: position 71,737 of record NZ_JBMKHV010000017.1, read on the forward strand.
GCGGCTCACGCTCACCACGACAAACAGAGACAAATTGTTTTTCATCTTCGGTTGCCGGTTCGCGCTTACCCAGATCCAGCTCGTTAAAGGCATAACCATGGCGCTCAAGAAGTTGAGCTTCTTTGATAGTGAAATCGCCGTGACGAGAGAACCCGCGCGGATAATGTTTATTATCGAAAAAACGATTAGTCGTCGTAAAGCTTTCCGCCATCCTACACGCTCCTAATTCTTTGGCCGAGCTATTTATGGCGCGGAGTATTAGTTACGCTTGACAGAGTGTAAAACAAAACATTTAAATCATAACGACAAATAATTTTGTGGAGAAAGATGTGGATACGGAATTGCTAAAAACTTTCCTCGAAGTGAGCAGAACGCGACACTTTGGGCGAGCAGCTGAAGCCCTCTACCTGACGCAGTCAGCAGTCAGTTTTCGTATTCGACAGCTGGAAAATCAACTGGGTGTGAACCTTTTTACCCGCCATCGCAACAATATTCGTCTAACCCCGGCCGGTGAAAAGCTATTGCCTTATGCAGAAACCCTGATGAATACCTGGCAGGCAGCGCGAAAGGAGGTTGCGCACACCTCCCGGCATAATGAATTCTCGATCGGTGCCAGCGCTTCACTATGGGAATGCATGCTCAGCCAGTGGCTTATGCGGCTATATCGCACACACAACCATCTGCAATTTGAGGCGAGGATTGCGCAACGCCAGTCGCTGGTTAAGCAACTCCACGAGCGGCAGCTTGATCTGCTGATCACCACAGAAGCCCCCAAGATGGATGAATTTAGCAGCCAGATTGTTGGACAGTTTAGCCTGGCGCTCTATGCATCCGAGCCTGCAATGATGAAGGCCGACCTGAATTATTTACGCCTGGAATGGGGGCCTGATTTTCAGCAGCACGAGACGGGGTTAATTGCCAGCGATGATATCCCGCAACTCACGACAAGCTCTGCGGAGATCGCATGCCAGCATCTTCCCACACTGAAAGGCTGTACATGGTTACCTGTTCGCTGGGCGGATAATAAACCTGCACTCCATGTTGTCACCGATTCAACAACGCTCTCCAGGCCGCTGTATGCCATTTGGCTGCAAAACAGCGATAAGCAGTCTCAGATAAAAGATCTGTTAAAAACCAGCATACTGGATTAACGCAAAAGCCTGCGGAAATGCAGGCTGCTTATTCTTCAGGAAGGTGTTGAGCCGTTTTACAGGCAAAAAAAAATCCTTTGCCGAAGCAAAGGATTCTATATGGCAGGGGCGGAGAGACTCGAACTCGCGACACCCGGTTTTGGAGACCGGTGCTCTACCAACTGAGCTACGCCCCTAAATTTTTTTGCCATTAAGCCTGCCCTTTGGGCAGGCTTAATGTCTTAATAAGTGGCGGAACGGACGGGACTCGAACCCGCGACCCCCTGCGTGACAGGCAGGTATTCTAACCGACTGAACTACCGCTCCACCGAATACTTCTGTAACCACCGGATTAATGCACCGGCTTACTACTTAATTTGATGCCTGGCAGTTCCCTACTCTCACATGGGGAGACCCCACACTACCATCGGCGCTACGGCGTTTCACTTCTGAGTTCGGCATGGGGTCAGGTGGGACCACCGCGCTAAAGCCGCCAGGCAAAT
>NZ_JBMKHV010000018.1:0-69454 GCF_049238585.1 Enterobacter cloacae complex sp. IR5428
TGATTATATCGAAATGTTTTATAACAGTAAGCGTCGGCATGGTTCGAGCGAGCAGATGCCACCGGCTGAATATGAAAACCTATATTATCAACGGCTCAGAAGTGTCTAGATTATCCGTGGCGATTCAAAAACTTCTTCATCACTTACCTTCAGTATGAGTTATAGACAACCATCAGTAACATAAAAGTATTGTAGTCGATCATTTAATTAATTTTGGCAGATATTCAGGGGCATTGCTCCCCTAAAGCCTGGCAAAGGTAGAATGCTCTTTTTTGCTTTTGCTTAGGGGTTAATTCAAGTTTAGCTTTTTGCTCAGGAGTAAGAGTTGATTCTAGATCATCATTTATAACTTTATCGCAGAAAGCGACTACTTTATTTTTATTACGTAACTGAATTTCTTTTAATAGGATTTTATAACGATTCTTATTTTCACTGTATTCAGGGTGTGAAGATGGATTAACATTCAACAAACTATTTTCATAGTGGTTTTTTGTCTTGCAAAGCTGAACATCACTATACTTACTCAAATCGATAGGCTTGCTTTCTTGTCTCACAGGTTCAGAAGAAACACAGCTTGTAAGCAAAGTACAAGCGATAAGATACAGGTTACATTTTCCCATTATTTACCTTAGCCATTACACAGATAAGTTGATTCATACATTATACCGATCCATACGCCGATTAAAACAAACATGGTATACAGCACCGCAGAAAAGATTATGTATTTGGTCATTTTTACCTTTATCAGTATAATGATTGTCGAAGAGGCTAGCTAATCAATTCGGGGTTTGGTTTGTTGATTTGTTCACGGTTAACTAGTCTCTTCACTATTGAAAGCTCATAAGAAAAGCCCCTCACATTGGAAGGGCTAGATTTATGAGTTTTCCGTCACCATCCTATTGATGCTGATGCAGCTACGATTTCATCACCATTTGATGTACCAGATGTAGAAAGAGTTGCAGCAGCGTTATTAGAGAACTTATGACGATAGCCGATTGCATAACCCTGCTGATCCTTGAAATTAGCAGCACCGATTGCAATAGCATTATCTGTATCAACATAGTGCAATCCAGCAATAGCAGCCGAACCAGCTATACCAGCGCGATACTCTTTACGATCTGCATTTTGTTGTTCTTCAATGTTGCTCATGCGTTCGTTAGCATGTTGAGTTTGAGTATTGAAGAATGATTTAGCAGCGTTCAGATCAGCAGCTTGTGTAGCTGATTGCGTTTTCAGCGTCTTAACCTGGTTAATGGTAGCTGTATCAACTTCTTTCTTAGTGATGGTGGTGGTAACGCCGTTAGCGCCGTTCTTACCACTCACACCATCTTTACCATTAACACCATCTTTCCCGTTAACGCCGTCTTTACCTGCTTTACCTTCCTTCCCATCTTTACCGTCTACACCATTCTTACCATCAACACCATCTTTCCCAGCAACACCCGCTACACCTTGTGCGCCTGTATCACCTTTTAAACCTTGCGCACCTGTAGCACCATCTTTACCATCGATCCCGTTTTTACCATCAACACCATCTTTACCATCTACGCCGTTAGTCGGCTTAGGAGCGTTTTCTAATGCTGTAAGGCGGGTAGAGTTATTACCAGCCATGATAAGAGCAGTGTTAGCGTTTGTATCGGCTTGATTAGCTGTATCTTGCGCAATCTGTGCTTTATCAGCAAGAAGCTGTTTAGCCCCTTGTAAGTCACTGTTGACGTTATCAATAGCAGAAGTATTAGCTGTTGCAGTAGTTAATGCACTATTTGCTGTTTGTGCATTACGCAGGATTTCAACGTGATCACTAGCCTGATTACCTTCAATAGTGGTAAGGCGTTTACCTTGCTCAATTACAACAGTATCAGAAGCCGCAATATGGGAAGCGTTTTTATCAGCTAATGTTTTAGCCTGATCCGCCGTATCTTGTGCAGTAGAAGCAGCAGAGGAAGCAGTATTAATAGCTGTATCTTGTTGACTATTTACCTGATTGATTGCAGGGATTTTGTTAAAATACACATCAGCAATATCATTCGATAGACCATCAACTTGACCTTGCAAATTACTATGTGCTGTTTCCAGATCCTGACCACTGGAAAGAACTACATCACTAGCGGGTGTAGCAGCTTTAACAACACTAGATAACAGGATGCCAAAAACAGTAATAGCCATTACTGATTTGTTAATACATTTCATTTGAAAGACTCGCATTAATTTAATTAAGTGGTAACTGTGCTGAACTATAAATAGTTTACGTTTGGGAATGTTGATCTAAATCACAGTTAGCACATATAGCTTAAATGGTTGGATGTGATATTAAAGGCATTTAAGCATTACAAAACAAGGGGTTGTATAGACACTGTGTTTCTAGATGTATAAGTTGATGTTTATAAATGAAATTATATTTCAAGTTCATTCAATGGATTTTTTAAATGTATACTTTGAATCATAATTCATAACTTTCATATGAAATTAACTTCAATTGAAGCTGAAAGTAAGCATTATGAATGAGGAAAAACGGGTTAATATAAGATTTTTAACAAAAAGTGCTATTTTTTAATAAAATGTAAAAAAAGTAACAAAATCTGGCACCAAGACCTTTTCAAGTGTTGCTATAATTAAATATTAAAAGAGAATATTCACACAGGAGAGCAATGAATGAAAGTAAGCAAAGCTTACAAATTCATAAATACTTCAGGAGTTACTTATTACTCTTTGTAAATATGTTTTTGATTTTGACTTACTCGAATAAAAATTGTTTTATTCGTATAGGTAAGCAATTAAAGAAAGTTATTAATCTACTTTCTAATCCTTCTAATAACAACACAAATCATAGATTTGGTTGTAAGTAAAATCAAAACATTAAATTCAAAAACACCGATAGAGAAAAGCAAAAGCCAATAAAATTTATATAAGAGAGTTAGTTATTTCCCTTATCGTTCTCTTATGCCCTTTTACCTTATTGTGGTTTTCCCTCTTATCGGAATATTAAGCTTGCGTTCAGCTTGCGAAATTATTTAATCATCCATATATATTTATACAAAGTAATCGTAAGCGCTTGCGAAGCTCCCTGTTATTTATGTATGGATGGATAAGAAATTTCAGGAACAAAAAACAATTATTGACAACCGGAATGTCTGATTGTTTTTAAGTTGGTGTTTATTATTAGAATATTTGCCAACTTTTTTTATTCGAGAATTAAGCTTCTCAAAACATGTTTGTGATCACGTTAGTGATAAAATAACGAAACCTCCTAATATGAAAGGAAGATCTCCAGGCGGGGAATCATCTAATCATTTAGGAGGTTTTTGTTTATACCGCCTGATAAACAAGGAAGTAAATATTATGCCAAAATCATCTATCACTATTGGTGATGTATTCATTACTAACAATTGTGGGTTTTGTACTGTCATTGATTATACAAACAAAGATAGCGTAACTATCAAATTTGATAATACAGGTTTCATTACAAAGGTTAGAGCAAGAAATTTAAAATCAGGACAAGTAAAAGATCCCTATGCAATCTCGGTTTGTGAGGTTGGTTTTATAGGAGTGGGTGTACCAACTACGATTAATGGAAAACTTACAAGAATCTATAGTTTATGGGTACATATGCTTACACGTTGTTATAGTGAAAAGTATCACTTAGATTTCCCTAGCTATAAAGGTTGTAGTGTTGCCCCTCGTTGGTGTTGTTTTGCTAATTTTGCTAACGACATCAAAACACTTGAAGGGTATGAAGATTGGTTAGATCCGCATAATAAAATTTGCCTCGATAAAGATGCAAAAGATCCAGGTAATAAACTCTATAGTATTGATACGTGTCGTTTCATTACCTCTTATGAAAACATTGCTGATGCTTCCTATCGTCGCTCTCATTGATTCCTTTCTGCCTTTCCTTATCGGTGCTCTTAGTCTTTTGTGTTCGCTCCTGCCTTGCGTGAAGAAGCGATGACCGGGAAGGCTTTAGCTTTCGACGGTCGCAAATGCTTTAGCTTTGCGGCCTACTTTCCTACGCTCAACATCATTAAGCGGTATACAAGCGGGTTAACACATTTCAGGTGCTTCATTATGTGATTTAGCTATTCCAGGTGTGATAACTGCTGTGATAAATACTGTGATAATTCGAAAAATCTTGCACCCTGCCTACGGCCCCGGTTACACTAAACACCTACAAATTGTTTGTGTGTAAATGATTGTTTTCTAAGTAATTTGACTCGGGGTAGTGTTCGCTTGAACATTTGAGAAATACCCGTATTACCTGATCTGGATAATGCCAGCGTAGGGAAGTCAGATGCCTACCCGGTCATCGCTTCTTTCCGCACGGCAGGAGCGAAACCATGCAGCCTGACCTGCTCGACTCACACGTTTTACATCAATTCCGAACCCGTTCCCCGCTCACGCACTGTATGACCAACGATGTCGTGCAGACCTTCACCGCCAACGTTCTGCTCGCGCTGGGCGCTTCCCCGGCAATGGTGATCGAAGCTGAGGAAGCGGAACAGTTTGCCGCGCTTGCCGATGCCCTGCTCATCAACGTGGGTACACTCACCGCGCCGCGCGCCCAGGCGATGCGTCGGGCCATTGAGAGCGCGGTAGCCGCGGGCACACCCTGGGTTCTGGACCCCGTCGCGGTTGGCGCGCTGGCGTTCCGCACCCGTTTTTGCCAGCAAATATTATCCCTTAAACCTGCGGCCATTCGTGGCAACGCCTCCGAAATCCTCGCCCTTGCCGGAATGAGTGCGGGCGGACGTGGGGTCGATTCCACCGATACGGCAGCGAGCGCGTTGACCGCTGCGCAGGCGCTTGCCCGCCAGACCCACGCCGTTGTAGTCGTCACAGGGGAAGTGGATCACATCACCGACGGCCAGCGAACCCGTACGGTCGCGGGGGGCGACCCGCTGATGACCCGCGTGGTAGGAACTGGCTGTGCGCTCTCGGCGGTCGTCGCCGCCTGCTGCTCGCTGCCTGGCGACAGGCTTGATAACGCGGCGGCAGCCTGCGGCTTTATGAAGCGCGCAGGGTCAGTTGCCCTGACTCAAAGCCGGGGGCCCGGCAGCTTTGTCTCCGCGTTTCTGGACGCGCTTTACGCGCTGGAGGAACAGGTATGACGCGCATTAATGCCCTGACTATTGCGGGAACCGATCCCAGCGGCGGAGCGGGGATCCAGGCAGACCTGAAAACCTTCTCTGCGCTCGGCGCATACGGGTGCTCGGTTATCACCGCGCTGGTTGCGCAAAACACGCGCGGCGTACAGTCGGTGTATCGCATTGACCCGGATTTTGTCGCCGCGCAGCTGGATTCGGTATTCAGCGACGTACGTATCGACACCACCAAGATCGGCATGCTGGCAGAGGCGGACATTGTTGAAGCGGTCGCTGAACGTCTCAAACACTACCAGATAAAAAACGTGGTGCTTGATACCGTGATGCTGGCCAAAAGCGGCGATCCGCTGCTCTCCGCCTCGGCTGTCGACACTCTGCGTAAAAAGCTGCTGCCGCAGGTTGCGCTGATCACGCCAAATCTGCCTGAAGCCGCCGCGCTGCTGGATGCGCCACACGCGCAAAACGAACGTGAGATGAAAGAGCAGGGGAATGCGCTGCTGGCGATGGGGTGTCGCGCGGTGCTGATGAAAGGCGGCCATCTTGATGATGCAGAAAGCCCGGACTGGCTTTTCACCCACGATGGCACGCAACGTTTCACCGCGCCACGCGTCCAGACCAAAAACACCCACGGCACGGGCTGTACGCTCTCGGCGGCGCTGGCGGCGCTGCGTCCTCGTCACGCCACATGGGCGGATACGGTGCAGGAGGCGAAGGTCTGGCTCTCGGGCGCGCTGGCAAAAGCCGATTCTCTGGAAGTGGGTCACGGTATTGGTCCGGTTCACCATTTTCATGCATGGTGGTAAGCCGTATACTGGCATGAAACTCATGCCAGAGAAAAACAGAGATGGAACAAGCGCATACCCGGTTAATTGCTCAACTCAAGGAACGAATTGCCGCACCGGACAACACGCCGCTGTATCTGAAATTTGCCGAAACGGTCAAGAACGCGGTGCGCAGCGGTGTGCTCGCGCACGGTAATATTTTGCCCGGCGAGCGCGATCTGAGCCAGCTGGCCGGTGTGTCGCGTATTACGGTGCGTAAAGCCATGCAGGCGCTGGAAGAGGCTGGCGTCGTTACCCGCGCGCGTGGATACGGGACGCAAATCAACAATATCTTTGAATATTCGCTGAAAGAGGCGCGCGGCTTTTCTCAGCAGGTGGTGCTGCGTGGCAAAACGCCCAACACCCTGTGGGTCAATAAACGCATCGTGAAGTGCCCGGAAGAGATCGCCCGCCATCTTTCCCTTGCGCCGGAAAGCGATGTGTTTTTGCTTAAGCGCATCCGTTACGTGGATGACGATGCGGTATCGATAGAGGAGTCCTGGGTACCGGTTGGATTAATTCCCAACCCGGACGACATTGGCGTCTCGCTTTATGATTACTTCCGCAGCCAGAATATCTTTCCGCAGCGCACCCGTTCCCGCGTCAGCGCCCGGATGCCGGACAGCGAGTTTCAGGCGCATATCAAGATGGACGATAAGATACCGGTGCTGGTGATCAAGCAAGTCGCGCTCGATCAACAGCACCGGCCAATTGAGTACAGCATCAGCTACTGTCGCAGCGACCTATACGTCTTTGTGTGCGAGGAGTAGGGCCTCGCGCGTGGGGGCGCAGTCGCCACCGCGATGGCTGACTACCCAGGCGGCTACGGCATTGCCAAGCTGCACCGCCTCTGGCAGTGACCATCCCGCAGCCAGCCCGGCAAGGGTACCTCCCGCATGGCTGTCACCCGCGCCGATGGTATCGACTACGGTAGCAGGAAACGCCGGAACGTGTCCGGAAGCGTCACCGTCATACCACACCGCCCCGTCTTTATCATGGCGTACGATCAGCGCAGCGCCAAACCTCTGCTGCCACCGTGGGCCGAGCTCTTCCACGTTCACGCCAAGCCATTCGGCGGCAAGTTCCGCCTCCTGACGATTGAGCGAGACGATTGGTTTGCAGGCCATGATGCGTGCCATCAGCGGGTCGGGAATATCCGCGATGCGCGGACCGAAATCGATAAAGAGCGTCACATCCTGAAGACTTTCCAGCCAGGCCGTCAGCAGCTCACCGCTGGGGGACGCCAGCTGGTAGCCGGACAAAGAGATCAGACTCCCTGCCGGCACGCTTAACCCGTCCAGCCAGCGTTGCTGCCACTGATTCTCCACACCGCTAAACGACATGAAGGTCCGTTCACCATCAGGCTCCACCAGCGCCAGGCACCAGCCGTTATCGCCCGTTTCCGCTTCCACGGCGCTGTGCAGATCCTGCTTCGCCATGGCATTACGGATAATATCGGCCCACACGCCGTGGCCAACGGGAAGCGCGTTTTGCGCTGCAATGCCGAGCCGCTTCAGGGCGATGGCGATATTCAGCGCGCAGCCGCCAATATTCACTCCCTGTTGCTTAAGCTCGATATCACACCCGCGCCAGGGCAGGGCGTAGGCGTCGGCAATCACGTCGATGACCGCCGCGCCGAGCACCGTTACGGGGCGCGTAGCGTGAAGGGTTTCGAGACGGCGGGCAAAAGCACTCATACGCCCTCCCTTTGCTCCCGGAAGTGCAGCAATTTTTCGCAGTAGCGTCCGAAATCAAGCTGGTTTACGGCATCAAGTTCGCTTTTAAGCGCCGGATCAATGGCCTGTACACCGTGCAGCGCGCCACAGATGGCCGTTGCCATCGCGCCGATAGTGTCCGTATCACCGCCCAGGTTAGCGCATAACACCGCGCAGCGGTTCGGATCGGTGCCCGCGAGTTCGACCATCGCAATCGCCGCCGGAACGGACTCCAGTGTGCTCGTGCCCGCGCCAATAAGCTGATAGATCTGCTCGCTGGCGGTCTCCGTACCGTTGGCTTCGCGCACGGTTTTCAGGGCCAGCTCAATACGAGCGGAAAGCGATGCGCTGAAGGTGGTGGTGTTCGCCTCCTGCGCCGCACGGGCAATACCCGGCAGGGCATCGGCGATGTTCTGCCAGCGCTCGCCGTCGATAGCGCGTGAAACCGCCCACGCGATCACCACCGCACCGGCGATAGCGAGATCCGATTTATGGGTCGGGCTGGAGGCTAACGCAACCTGTTCAACAAAATGTGCCAGACGCGTGGCCGGTAGCAGGCATCCCAGCGGGGAGGCGCGCATCGCCGCCCCGTTGGTGACGCCGTTATTTTCCAGCTCGCTCACCGGCTTGCCGTCACGGATGGCGTTCAGGGCAATTTTGGAGGTCGGGCCGAGCACATTCTTATTGAACGCGTCAAAATCCAGCGCCCAGTCCAGAATATGCTTACCGATAACGTCAGGATTAATTTCCCCGTCGCATTCGATAATCGCGTCGGCCAGGCACAGCGCCATCGACGTATCATCCGTAAATTCGGCCTGATTAAAGTAGCAGGCGGCATTATTCTCAGCCGGGCCGGGTAAGAAACGGTCGATCCAGCCGAAGTGCGCTTTCACCCGCTTGCGCGGCCACAGTTCAGACGGCATCCCCATCGCATCCCCTAACGCCTGCCCGTAAAGAGCACCGAGAATACGGTCTTGTTTCATTTAACTTCCCCTCGTGTCAGCGCGGTATCGCCATCAACCACCTCAATTGCGGTGATCTCTTTATCCGATTCGCGGAAAAACAGCATAAACAGCACGGCAATCACTACAATCATGATTGCACCAAACGTCCACATTCCGGCCCAGTTGAAGGTCAGCCCATTCACCGGCTCTTTATAGGCGAACATTTTTTCCATCATCACGCCGCCGAGACGGTAACCCAGCAGGCTACCAAAGCCCTGACAGCACAGCGTGATCAAGCCCTGCGCCGCGTTGCGCATATGCACGGGCGCTTTTTTATCCACGTAGATGTACGCGGTGACGTAATAGAAGTCATAGCTTACGCCGTGCAGCAGAATGCCGAGGAACAGCAGGGCGTAGGTGAAGTATTGTTCGGCGCCGCCGTAAACAAAGAAGCCGTAGCGAATGGCGGCGGTGATCAGGCCCAGCAGCAAGACCTTCTTAATACCAAAGCGTTTGGTAAAGAACGGCAGAGCGAGCATGAAGAAGATTTCAGAGAACTGGCCGAGGGTCATCCAGCCGGTGGCGTTTTTCATCCCCACTTCGGTGAGATAGCCGTTGGCAAAGATGTAGTAGAAAGCCAGCGGCATGGCGAACAGGAATGAGCAGAAGAAGAACACCAGGAAGTTTTTATCGCGCAGCAGGATCAGCGCATCCAGCCCCAGCATCACTTTAATATCCAGCTTGCCGGTGCTCTTCGGCGGGGTATTCGGCAGGAAAAGTGCGAAGACGCCGAGCAGAAGGGAGCTGGCAGCGGTCATCAGCAGCGGGATATTGGTGTCAGAGATGTCGCTATAGCCCATCATCTGCGGCAGGAAGCCGCACGCCAGGCCGGAGGCAATCCAGCCGATGGTGCCCATCACGCGGATGCGCGGGAAATCAGCCTCCACGTCATCGACGTTCGCAAAAGCGATGCTGTTCGTCAGCGCGATGGTCGGCATATAGGTCAGGGAGTAGGCCAGTAACAGCGGGAAGAAGGTGCTGAACTGGGTTTGCTGTGCTGCGAAATACATCAGAATCGCGCCAGCGAACATCAGCACGGCCAGCACTTTCTGGGCGGCGAAGAAACGGTCGGTCAGCGAGCCGACCAGGATGGGAGAGAGGATCGCGGCAATAGCGGTACAGGCATAGGACCAGCCAATTTCCCCGGCGGTAAACCCGCTCTTGCTCAGCCACAGCCACAGCGGCACAAACCACGCGCCCCAGATAAACCATTCAACAAACATCATGAATGACAGTTGGACTTTCGTTTTCATTTTTTTAATCCTGCATGTCAGAGGTACGCATGTAACATACCATGTGATAATACCTTTTAAATACCTTTAAGGCGATTGTTTGATCAGTGTAACAAAAATGTTGTACATGAAACGAGCCAGCAGATTGTGCTTAAAAAAGTTGCAAATGGTGGAAAATAGGTTAAGTCGGTACCAGGCTTAGTCTGCCTGCAAAAACGTGGGCTTGGATCACACGCTCCGACATCATGTCGGACATACGGGAGCATCACTATGACTGATATTGCGCAGCTGCTTGGCAAAGACGCCGACAGCCTTTTACAGCATCGTTGTATGACCATTCCAGCCGACCAGCTTTATCTGCCTGGCCATGATTACGTAGACCGCGTCATGGTCGACAACAACCGTCCTCCTGCCGTACTGCGAAACATGCAGACGCTTTATAATACCGGCCGCCTGGGCGGAACCGGGTACCTCTCTATTCTGCCCGTTGACCAGGGCGTTGAACACTCTGCGGGGGCATCGTTTGCCGCGAACCCGCTCTATTTTGATCCGAAAAATATCGTCGAGCTGGCAATTGAGGCAGGCTGTAACTGCGTGGCCTCCACCTACGGCGTGCTGGCCTCCGTGTCGCGTCGCTATGCCCACCGCATTCCGTTCCTCGTTAAGCTGAACCACAACGAAACCCTGAGCTACCCAACCGAATACGACCAGACGCTCTACGCCAGCGTCGAGCAGGCGTTCAATATGGGTGCGGTGGCGGTCGGGGCAACCATCTATTTCGGTTCTGAACAGTCGCGTCGTCAGATAGAAGAGATCTCCGCGGCGTTCGAGCGCGCCCACGAGCTGGGCATGGTAACCGTGCTGTGGGCCTATCTGCGTAACGGCTCGTTCAAAAAAGACGGAGTGGATTACCACGTGTCTGCGGATCTGACCGGTCAGGCAAACCACCTTGCGGCGACCATCGGCGCGGACATCGTGAAGCAGAAAATGGCCGAGAATAACGGCGGCTATAAAGCGGTGAACTTTGGCTATACCGACGACCGCGTCTACAGCAAGCTGACCAGCGACAACCCGATCGATCTGGTGCGCTACCAGCTGGCGAACTGCTATATGGGCCGCGCCGGGCTGATTAACTCCGGCGGTGCGGCAGGCGGTGAAACCGACCTGACCGATGCGGTGCGCACGGCGGTGATTAACAAACGCGCGGGCGGCATGGGGCTGATCCTCGGCCGTAAGGCGTTCAAAAAATCTATGGCCGACGGCGTGAAGCTGATCAACGCGGTTCAGGACGTCTATCTGGACAGTAAGGTCACGATCGCTTAAGTCTTTTCCCCTCACCCTAACCCTCTCCCCAACGGGGAGAGGGGACTCTTCAGTGCATACGGGAAGAGGGCCGCCACCCGGCAACACATCAGCGCAAAAGCTGACAGTCCGGCGGCAACCGGCACTGCAACGCCCCGGGCAACACCTCAATGCGGAATCGCTCGCCGCTGAGCGGCTCTCCGTCGAGGTTAAAGGTCATGCCGTGTGGGGCGATCACTTCAAACCACGCGGATTTCCCGTCGATGATATTGGGGCTCTCCTCTGGCTGCGTCAGCGTCGTAAACAGCGCCGGCAGCAGCCCGTCGCCGGTAAAAATACGCAGCTGTAATTGACCGTCATTAATCAGCGCTTCCGGGCAAAGCTGCTGTCCGCCGCCTGCCTGACGCCCATTGCCGATACCAATCACCAGCGCGTCGCCCTGCCAGTGGAAGTTTTCACCTTGGATCTCACAGCTGTCGGGCTTGAGGGTGTCCATGCGCATCAGGCCGTGGATCAAATATGATACGCCGCCCAGCGCGGCCTTCAGTTTTTCCGGCGTTTCGCTGGTAATGCGGGTGCCGAAACCGCCCGTCGCCATATTGATAAAGCAGGTTTTTTCATTCACCTGAGCAATATCGACGGCGGTAGCCTTACCGAGAATGGCCAGCTGTAGCGCTTTTCCTACATCCTCCGGAATACCGGCGCTGGTGGCAAAATCGTTGGCGGTACCGAGCGGTAAAATCCCCATCGCCGGGCGCGCTGCGGCGTTGAGGTCAATGAGCGCACCGGCGATCTCGTTGATCGTTCCGTCGCCGCCGCCGGAAATGATGGTCTGAACACCTAACCTGATGCCCTCGTCGATGTAGCGCGCCGCATCGCCTTTTTCAAACGTTACTCGCACGTGTATGCATGCTCCGTCTTCACGCAATTCGGTAATCGCCTGGCGTAGCAGATCGTTGCCTGCACTCTTGCCGTTAAGAATTAATAAACTGTCTGGATAGGTTGCCATCCGGGTTGCTCCCTTTTTTAGCTATAGAAAGAGTGTATCCCAGAGAGGGAAAAAGCGGGTAAGAACAGGATGAAAGGCAAAAAATAAGCCCGCGTAAGGGCTTTGAAATCGACTAAAGAACCCCGTAGCGCTTATAGTGCATACTACTGCCGCTCAATTGACTATTGTGGTCAACGTTTGAGGTGTGACATTGGCCTTGCCTCGATTTTGAGCTGCTTACGCCAGACCCGATTATGTAGCGTTAGCGCAATGGAGCGGTAAAAAATCGATGAATTCATCCACATAATGTTCAAAAAGAAACATCCCAGCCCCAGCAAAGAGGTTATTTGCGGTGTGTAGTTCTCAACAGGGCCGAATAAAAGCGAAATCCCCGTCCAGATGAAATAAATGATGCTCATTATGCCTGTCAGCGTAATGACGAAAATATGCAGTTTATATCCAGGTAAAGAACCTCGTGTAGTCAGAAACATCGTGCTCATCACTACCAGACAATACACAATCGCTGCAATGAATACTCCCATCATAACCTTAAATTCGGGTAAGCCGAGCCAGCGAAAAAGCAACAACCAGAGGGACACTTGCAGCATGGCGTAGCAAAAAATAGCCAGTAACGTGCTCACTGCCAGAGGAATTCCTGTCATATGGACGCCCACAGGAACGCCGAACCGATCTTTTAACTGTTCTTTTAATGTTTCAAGCTGGTTGGGATCATCGGTCGCCATTTTACTTTTAACCAAAGCACTTAATGCAAGGCTATCTTTAATGTATTTCATCATGGACGGGTCAATAACTTCCTGTAAATGAAAAAGACTGAATTAAACCAAAAATGTATTTACCCGTTTGTGCAACATTCTGTGGATTTCTGATATTTCCTGAGATGGCACTTCCAACGAAGGCAGAAGAATTTGAAATGGTATTCAGCAACTCACGCTGTAAGAGCAACTGCAACGCTTCTGACGGATAACGTTTGGGATACACGCCTGCCTTCATTGCTGCTTTTACACCTGAATTCGAGATGCCGGGATTGCGGATACGAATAATCTCCTCTGTTAATCGCGTACGGTCGGCCCGGCTCATTTTTTGTAATAAGGAGAGCAAACTCTCAGACGATGAACGGTTAAGAAGGCGATATGTTAATGCAGCGCTTTTTAAACCCGCAGCAGCCCCGGCAAGAGAAATCGCATCCAGGGCTGTGTTGGTTGCTGTATACCACTCCTGGGAGTCCATCCACGCAACGTAGTCATCGTGATTCATAGCAATCAACGATAGTCGGCCAAGCCCATTTGCACATTGAATTCCAGTTGCTACACCACCTGCTAAAATCACAGCGGCTATAGCACCGGAAGACCCTGCAGTGAGAGGTATAGCCATACCGGCCCCTGCCGCAAGTACAACAGTAAGAATTGCGGCTCCGCAGGAAATTGCCGTTGAACCAATTTCAGTCGCCAGGGAAGGGGACTGAATCGTAGCCGTTGTTGCGTGAACGGGGTTAACTTGTGAGGCATTTACTTTGGTTATGACTACATGACTAACCGAGCTTTCGTTTGGTGTCGCAATCCTTCTTGATGGCCGTACTAGCCACTGACGTGTACCGTCTGAGTAGATAATCCCGGCCTGGCTAAAATTTCTGCTGCAGTCCAGTTGACCTGCAAGTGCTGTGAAATTTATATCGCCGCCAGAGGCAAGACCAAGACTGCGTGCGAGTTCGTAATCTGGAAGATCCTTTGAAAGTTGTCCTGTAAATGTCACTTCATCTCTCCGTCCGTGTGAAACATTGATTGTTAATAAATCAAGAGTAAAGGTCCTGTTAACACTTAAAATTAGGAATGTTCCGAATAGTGTTCATCCCTCTCAAATCCATTAAAAAATGTGATTAGGCTCCTTTGTTCGTTCGATTTGCTTAGATGATACGCCTAATGCTGACACAAACCTTTCCCGGGTCAATGCAACGCCATATTTATCAGGGGGAAAAATTTCAGGAGTTAACAAAAAAATAAGCCCGCGTAAGGGAGATTACGCAGGCTAAGGAGGTGGTTCCTGGTACAGCTAGCATTTATGGGTTATGTTTTTCAGCGGGGGGATAATACCCGTATTGAACGAAGCGGTATGTGATCCGATTCTAAGAATTATCCCAGCGTGAAAAAATCCCGTTGATTGACTATTTGCCGTGCGGATTTCGGGTATTTTCACCTTCAAAATTGCGCATCAGCAGCGCAAACTCCAGCTCTACTTCTTCAGGAACCGGCAGCCAGACCACATGGCCGTCGCCAGGTGCGACCTCAATCGCCTCACCTTTTTTGTTTTCCAGATGCTCCAGGCGGAAGTTCATGTTGCCCTGCGGTGTCATCAGCTCCAGGCTGTCGCCTTTAGTGAATTTGTTTTTTACGGCGACGGCGGCCAGCGGGCCTTTACGCTCGCCGGTGAAGTCGCCTACAAACTGCTGGCGTTCGGAAATCGAATAGCCATGCTCGTAGTTCTGGTAGTCGTCGTGGGTATGTCGACGCAGGAAACCTTCGGTATAACCGCGATGCGCCAGGCCTTCCAGCGTTTCCAGCAGGCTGGTGTCGAACGGTTTACCGGCGGCAGCATCGTCGATGGCTTTGCGATACACCTGCGCGGTACGAGCGCAGTAGTAATAGGACTTGGTGCGGCCTTCGATTTTCAGGGAGTGCACGCCCATCTGGGTTAAACGCTCCACGTGCGCGATGGCGCGCAGATCCTTCGAGTTCATGATGTAGGTGCCGTGCTCGTCTTCGAAGGCGGTCATGTACTCACCCGGACGTTTGGCTTCTTCGATCATAAACACGCTGTCGGTAGGCGCGCCGATACCCAGCGTTGGCTCAACGTTGGTGACCGGGATCGGCTCGTGTTTATGCACGATGTTACCGATGTCATCCTCTTTGCCTTCCTGAACGTTATATTCCCAGCGGCAGGCGTTGGTGCAGGTGCCCTGGTTCGGGTCACGCTTGTTGATGTAGCCAGAGAGCAGGCAGCGGCCGGAGTAGGCCATGCACAGCGCGCCGTGGACGAAGATTTCGATCTCCATATCCGGCACCTGGGTGCGGATCTCTTCGATCTCTTCGAGAGACAGCTCGCGAGACAGAATGACGCGGGTCAGCCCCATCTGCTTCCAGAATTTCACCGTTGCCCAGTTGACGGCGTTAGCCTGCACCGAGAGGTGAATGTCCATCTCCGGGAAGTTCTCCCGAACCAGCATGATTAAACCCGGGTCCGACATGATCAGCGCGTCCGGCCCCATCTCCACGACCGGCTTCAGGTCACGAATGAATGTTTTCAGCTTGGCGTTGTGCGGCGCGATGTTCACCACCACGTAGAATTTTTTGCCCAGGGCATGCGCTTCGTTGATGCCGAGCTGAAGATTCTCGTGGTTGAATTCGTTGTTACGCACGCGCAGCGAATAGCGCGGCTGGCCCGCGTAGACGGCGTCGGCACCATAGGCGAAAGCGTAACGCATATTTTGCAGCGTTCCCGCCGGGGAAAGGAGTTCCGGTTTAAACATGTTTGTTCTCGTTCTGATGACAGGTCAGATCCGCGTGCACCAGGTGCAGCGGTAAGGGGAGATCCCCCACTTTAAGGGCGGGCATTGTAGCGCTGCGGGGCGGGGAGGTAAAGCCCGGACCCCTCACCCTAACCCTCTCCCCAGGGGGGAGAGGGGACTAAAACACCCTCTCCCCCCTGGGGAGAGGGCAGGGTGAGGGGAGAATGTTGTCAGGCAATCCTGCAGGCATCCGCTTCCCAGCGATACCCCACGCCGTACACCGCGCGAATAAACGACTGGTCGGCGTCCAGCGCCTCCAGCTTGCGGCGCAGGTTTTTGATGTGACTGTCGATGGTGCGGTCGGTCACCACGCGGTAATCGTCATACAGATGGTTGAGCAGCTGTTCGCGGGAAAACACTTTTCCCGGCTCGTGGGAGAGGGTTTTCAGCAGGCGGAACTCCGCGGGGGTGAGATCCAATAGTTTGCTGCGCCAGCTCGCCTGGAAGCGGCTTTCGTCGACGATCAGCGGGCTTTGCGCATCCAGCACCTGCAATTCACGCTGCGGCTTGCAGCGGCGGAGGATGGTTTTCACGCGAGCGACCACCTCCCGCGGGCTGTAAGGCTTGCAGATGTAATCGTCGGCGCCGATTTCGAGCCCCAGCAGACGATCGATCTCTTCGATTTTGGCCGTCACCATCACGATGGGCACATCGGAGAAACGACGAATTTCGCGGCACAGGGTTAGGCCGTCGGTACCCGGCAGCATCAGATCCAGCAGGATCAGATCCGGCGGCGTCTGGCGCACGTAGGGCAGCACCTGGTCGCCGTGGCTGATAAGCGTTGGCGCATAGCTCGCAGCGCGCAAATAGTCGATCAGCAGTTGCCCAAGTTTAGGCTCGTCTTCCACAATCAAAATACGCGGTGTGTTGTCGTCAATCGGTAACTCGGTCATGCTTCCCTCGATAAATCCCGTTCCAGAGGTAACTCTACTGTAATGCTAACCCCGCCAAAAGGCGAATGGGCGGCGCGGATGGTGCCGCCGTGGGCCTCCACAATATTAACGCAAATCGCCAGGCCAAGGCCGGAGCCGCCGCTGGCGCGGTTGCGTGAACCTTCGGTGCGATAGAAGCGCTCGAACAGTTTTTCCAGCTGCGCATCCTTCACGCCAGGGGCGGAGTCCGCAAAGGTCAGGGCAAAGCGCCCGTTTTCCTGCTTGCCGGAGATATGCAACCCGCCGCCGCCGTCGGTGTAGCGGAGGCTGTTCTCCAGCAGATTATTGAACAGCTGCATCAGGCGATCTCTGTCACCGAATACCACCGCGCTGTCAGGCAGCGAGAGGTTGATTTTCAGGTCACGGCTGGCGAAGCGTTCGCGGAACGCGCCGGTCACGACTTCAAGGATATTGATCACGTCGATTGGGGCTTTCTGGTAGGCCAGGGCGCCTTCATCGGACATGGAAAGCTGATGCAGATCGTCCACCAGTTTGGTCAGCGTACCGACTTCCGCCTGTAGCGAGGCCACGGATTCGGGGGTGAACTGCCGCAAGCCGTCCTGAATCGCCTCCAGCTCACCGCGCAGCACCGCCAGTGGGGTGCGCAGCTCGTGCGAAATGTCGGCCATAAAGTCGCGGCGCATCTGCTGGTTTTTCTCCAGCGTGCTGGCGAGCTGGTTGAAGTCCTGCGCCAGCTTGCCCAGTTCATCCTGACTGCGGGTGTCCACGCGGGTCGAGAAATCACCCGCCGCCAGCTTATGCGTGCCTTCCACCAGGCGTTTTACCGGCGCCAGCAGGCCACGCGCCAGCGGGAAGGTGGCGAGCGCCGCAAGCAGGGTAGAAAGCGCGACAATCAGCCAGCTGGTCTGGCGCTGCTGGCGATCAAAGTTGATGTCGGTGTTGCGCGTCAGCCGCTCGACCGGCGAGGCAATAACCCAGCCCACCGTGGCGCCGTTCGAGGTAATGGCGCGCTTTGTACCGTCCGGCGGTACCGGCGAGCGCGGGCCAACGAGCACGTGCATCTCCTGATCGATCACCCAGAACTGGGTGCGCCAGCCGTGCGGCGGCATGCCCGGCCCCGGGCGGTCGTCGTCATTATCGTGCTCCAGCGAGCGCAGAATTTGAAATATAAAACGATCGTTATTGCGCAGAAAACGCCAGTTACCGTGCAGGCTATACTGTTCCCCCAGCGCGTCGCTTAAGCCCTGTAAGCGCTGTTCGTTACCGTGCTTGATGTAGTCAATAAAGCCGCGCTCAAAGCTGACCCGCACCGCCCAGTGCATGGTAATCAGCAGGACGATACAGGTGGCGAAAATCGCCACAAAAAGCTTACCGGTGATGCCCGGACGCCAGAATTTCATGGTGCACTCCTTTTGCCGCGTCGGATCACGACGTTTTTGGTCGTGTCATTCGGTACTCTGGCAAAGATAAAAGCGGGCAGGGCGATAATTACCGCCATGCTGAGGTAAGTGTATAAAAAGACCTGATGCGCGACGGGGGTGTCGGCGCTGAGATGGTGCTGACCGTACATGCCGAGCAGCAATCCGGCGACCGTGACCCCCACGCTCATAGAGAGCTGCATGATCATCGACAGCAGGCTGTTACCACTGCTCGCCAGTTCGTCCGGCAGATCTTTCAGCGTCAGGGTGTTCATCGACGAGAAGCGCATGGAGTTGATGATCCCCTGGCAGAACAGCACCAGTGGCAGGATGTAGTACCAGCCCAGCAGCGCCACGGTCATAAACAGCAGACTAACCAGCGCCAGCCCGAGCGTGGCGGCCACTAGCACCCGGCGATAGCCAAAGCGGTTTACCACCTGCACCACAATACGCTTCATCCCCATGCTGCCGAGCACCATCGGGATCATCATCAGCCCGGCATGGAACGGCGAGAAGCCCATCCCAATCTGTAAAAATACCGGCGTCATAAACGGCAACATGCCGCTGCCGATGCGTCCGGCAAAGCTGCCGAACAGACCAAGACGGTAGGTGGGATTCTTGAACAGGTTCAGGCTAAACAGCGCGTTAGCGTTGCCTCTGGCATGCCACAGATACCAGAGAATGGCGGTGACACCCAGCGCTACCAGCAGGGCGAGCGACAGGGAGGAGATCCCCAGCCCTTTTTGCCCGTCGAGCGCCAGGGTGAGCGTCGCCATGCCAGCTGCCAGCAGGATGAAGCCAAAGAAATCAAAGCGCCGGGTCTGCATTTTATAGTTCGGCATCAGTGTCAGGGTGGCAATCGCGCCGATAATACCGACCGGCAGGTTGATCAGGAAGATCCAGTGCCAGGAGGCATACTCCACCAGAATACCGCCCAGCGCCGGGCCCAGCAGCGGGCCGACCTGACCGGGCAGGGTGACGAAGGTCATCGCCGCCATATACTGCGCGCGCGGAACAATTTTCATCACCGTTAACCGCCCGACGGGCACCATCATCGCGCCGCCGACGCCCTGTAGCACGCGCGCCATCACCAGCTGGTCAAGGGTATTGGCCTGGGCGCAAAACAGCGAGCCGGTGGTAAACAGCACAATGGCGGTGAAAAAGATGTTTCGCACGCCGACTTTATCCGCCAGCCAGCCGCTGGCGGGCAGCATCACGGCGACCGTCAGCACGTAGGCGACAATCACCATATGCATGTGCAGCGGGCTCTCCCCCAGGCTTTTCGCCATTGAGGGGAGGGCTGTGTTCACGATGGTCGTGTCCAGCGACTGCATAAAGAAGCCGAACGCGACGATCCACAATTGCCAGCGAACGTTACTGGGTAGGTCGGTCATTTACTCGGTCACCGTGGTTCTCTTTTTACGCGAAAAACGCAGCCGCAGGCGGTCAAAGAACAGATAGACTACCGGCGTGGTGTAGAGCGTCAGCAACTGGCTCATCACCAGGCCGCCAACGATCGTGATCCCCAGCGGCTGGCGCAGTTCAGAGCCGTCACCGCCGGATATGACCAGCGGCAGTGCGCCGAACAGCGCGGCCAGCGTAGTCATCATGATCGGGCGAAAACGCAGCAGACAGGCCTGGAATATCGCCTCGTCCGGCGTCAGGTTGCCGTTGCGCTGGGCGTCCAGGGCAAAGTCGACCATCATTATCGCGTTTTTCTTCACAATACCTATTAATAGCATGATCCCAATGAGCGCGATGAGGCTGAATGGAGCACCGAACAGCTCCAGCGCCAGCAGCGCCCCCACGCCCGCAGAGGGAAGCGTGGAGAGAATGGTCAACGGATGCACGTAGCTTTCGTACAGCACGCCCAGCACGATGTACACCGTGGCAATGGCCGCCAGGATCAAAATGACCTGCGAGTTCATGGTG
Source organism: Enterobacter cloacae complex sp. IR5428 (assembly GCF_049238585.1). Lineage (NCBI taxonomy): Bacteria > Pseudomonadati > Pseudomonadota > Gammaproteobacteria > Enterobacterales > Enterobacteriaceae > Enterobacter > Enterobacter cloacae complex sp. IR5428. The sequence continues at coordinate 19,985 of NZ_JBMKHV010000018.1, forward strand.
TCCTGGAACACCTGCGCCGTACCGGCAAAGCTGCCGCGCACGGAGGAGGGCACCCCAAGCTGGGTCATGGCGCGGTTAATGGCATCGCTGGCCTCAGACAGCGACGAGCCGGTTGGCAGGTTAAACGACACGGTCGAGGCGGCGGAAAGCCCCTGGTGGTTCACCGACAGCGGCGCGTTCGACGGCTGCCAGCTGGCGAAGTACGACAGCGGGATCGCCTTGCCGTCATCATTGATCACAAACATCTTGTCCAGCGCGCTGATGTCCTGGGTGTAGCGCGGATCAACTTCCATTACCACCTTGTACTGGTTCATCGGCTGATAGATGGTGGAGACTTCACGCTGCCCGAAGGCGTTGTTAAGCAGGCTGTTGGCCGCCTCCACGTTAATGCCCAGGCGGGCCATAGTTTCACGATCGTAGGTGAGCGCCATCTCCGCGCCGTTGTTCTGGCTGTCGGAGTTCACGTCCGCCAGCTGCGGCAGCGCGGCCAGCGCTTTACGGATCTTCGGCTCCCACTCGCGCAGGGCGGCTAAGTCATCCGAGAGCAGGGTGTACTGATAGCTGGCGTTAGCCTGTCGTCCGCCGACGCGGATATCCTGAACGGCCATCAAAAACAGGTTCGCCCCCGGCTCTTTGGCGAGCTTCACCCGCAAGCGGTCAATGATCTGCTGCGCCGTTTCGTGACGTTCACCGCGCGGCTTAAGGGTAATAAACATCATCCCGCTGTTAACGCGCGAGCCGCCGGTAAAGCCGGTAACGTTGTCTACGGCCGGATCTTCCCGGATGATTTTCATAAAGTCCTGAAGCTTGCCGCGCATCGCCTGGAACGAAATGCTCTGGTCTGCCTGAATACCGCCCATCAGCACGCCGGTATCCTGCTCCGGGAAGAAGGTTTTCGGGATGGTGATATACATCCAGACGTTGAGCCCGATGGTGGCGATAAGCACCAGCCCGACAATACGCGTGTGGTTCAGCACCCATTTCAGCGATTTGCCGTAGCCGGACTGCATCGCCATCAGGACGTGGCCAAAGCCTTTCCTGCGCGGCTGTGAGTGTGGTTGGCTGCGCTTTAGCATCCAGCCGCACATCATCGGCGTTAGCGTCAGCGAAATCACCAGTGAGATACCAATGGCGACGGAGAGCGTGACGGCAAATTCGCGCAGCAGTCGCCCCGGCAGGCCGCCCATCAGCAGCAGCGGCAGGAACACCGCCACCAGCGACAGGCTCATGGACAGGACCGTGAAGCCCACTTCGCGCGTCCCCTGAAGCGCCGCCTGGAGCGGCTTCATGCCCGCTTCCAGATGACGCGAGATATTCTCCAGCACCACGATGGCATCATCCACCACAAACCCGGTGGCAATCGTCAGCGCCATCAGCGACAGGTTGTTAAGGCTAAACCCGCACAGGTACATGGCGGCAAAGGTGCCTATCAGCGATACCGGGACCGCTACCGCCGGGATCAGCGTGGCGCGCCCCGAGCGCAGGAACAGGAACACCACCAGAATTACCAGCGCGACGGAGATGATCAGCGTTTGCTCTACCTCTTCAAGCGAGGCGCGGATGGTGGGGGAGCGGTCCTGCGCAATCTGGAGATCGATGGCCGCCGGAATGGTTTCCTGAAGCTCCGGCAGCCGCGCGCGGATGCTGTTCACCGTCTGAATGATGTTGGCTTCCGGCAGCTTGCGGATCATCAGCAAAATCGCCGGTTTGGCATTGGTCATCCCGGCGTTACGCACGTCCTGCACCGAATCGGTGACGCTGGCGACGTCGCTCAGGCGCACCGCCGCGCCGTTGTTGTAGTGAATAATCAACGGCTGATACTCGGCGGCGGTTTTCAGCTCGTCGTTGGTCTGGATTTGCCAGCGGTGGCTGCTGTCCTCAATCGCGCCCTGCGGCTTACGCACGTTGGCGTTGCTGATGGCGGATCGCACGTCGTCCAGCGACACGCCCTGATTAAACAGCGCCTGCGGATTCAGCCCCACGCGCACGGCGGGCAAGGAGCTGCCGCCGACATCCACGTCACCCACGCCGTCAATCTGGGCGATGGTTTGCGCCAGCTGGGTGGAGGCAAAATCGTACAGCTCGCCCTGGGAGTAGGTCTCTGACGTAAGCGTCAGGATCATGATCGGCGCATCGGACGGGTTGGCCTTGCGGTAGGTTGGACGGCTCGGCATGCCGCTCGGCAGCAGGCTTTGGGCGGCGTTAATCGCGGCCTGCACGTCGCGCGCCGCACCGTTGATATCCCGGTCGAAGTTAAATTCCAGAATGATGCGCGTGCTGCCCAGCGAACTGCTGGAGGTCATCTCGTTAACCCCGGCAATCCGCCCAAGCGATCGCTCAAGCGGCGTCGCCACCGATGAGGCCATGGTTTCCGGCGAAGCACCCGGCAGCGAGGCGCTGACCATGATCACCGGGAAATCGACCTGCGGCAGCGGGGCCACCGGCAGCAGCCGGAAGCCGAGCACGCCGCACAGGGTGATAGCGACGGAGAGTAAAATCGTCGCCACCGGACGGTAAATGAAGAGGGCGAAAAACTTCACTTACGCCTCCTCTTCACGTTTCGGGAAGCGGCTTTTCGTCCACAGGGCCAGACGGTCAAACAGCAGGTAGATAACCGGCGTGGTAAACAGCGTCAGCACCTGGCTCACGAGCAGACCGCCGACCATGCCGATGCCCAGCGGACGGCGCAGTTCGGCCCCCACGCCGGTGCTCAGCATCAGCGGCAGCGCGCCCAGCAGGGCGGCGAGAGTGGTCATCAGGATCGGGCGAAAACGCAGCAGGCAGGCCTGGTAAATGGCCTCGCGCGGCGCCATACCCTGCTCGCGCTCGGCGGCCAGCGCAAAGTCGATCATCATGATGGCGTTTTTCTTCACGATGCCGATAAGCAGGATGATGCCGATGATCGCAATCACGTCCAGTTCGCTCCCCGCCAGCATCAGCGCCAGCAGCGCCCCCACGCCCGCCGTCGGCAGGGTGGAGAGGATGGTGATCGGGTGGATGAAACTCTCATACAGCACGCCAAGCACGATATACATCGCCACCACCGCCGCGACAATCAGCCAGACGGTGCTGCCCAGCGCGGCCTGGAACGCCAGCGTACTGCCCTGGAACTGGGTCTGAATATCGGACGGGAAGCTGAGTTCTTTCTCCGCGCCCAGAATGGCCTCCACCGCTTCGCCCAGGGAATACCCGTCCGGCACGTTGAACGAAATGGTGGTGGACGGGAACTGATCGAGATGGTTAATCGACAGCGGGGTGTGGCGCTCTTCCACGCTGGCAATGGCGCTGAGCGGCACAATCCCGCCGTCTTTGCTGGTCAGGCGTATTGAGTCCAGCGCGGCAAGCCCGGGCGTGTTCTCGGTGTTATGTTCCAGCACCACGCGATACTGGTTGGCCTGGGTGTAAATGGTGGAGATCAGTCGCTGACCAAAGGCGTTATACAGGGCGTTATCCACGTCGGACATGGTAATGCCCAGACGGCTGGCGGTGTCGCGGTTGACGTTCACGTACGCCGCCAGCCCTTTATCCTGCCAGTCGCTGCTGACGTCAGAAACCTGCGGCAGTGCTTTCAGCTTATCCACCAGCTGCGGCACCCAGGTGCTGAGTGCATCAAGCGAGGTGGCCTGGAGCGTAAATTGGTACTGCGTGCGGCTCACCTGCGTATCAATGGTTAAATCCTGGATCGGTTGCAGATACAGCTCAATGCCCGGCACGCGGGCCACCGCGCTTTGCAGTCGCTCAATTACCGCGTTGACGCGATCGTCGCGGTCATCGAGCGGTTTAAGGTTAATTTGCAGGCGCGCGCTGTTGAGCGACGGGTTGGTGCCGTCCACGCCCACGTAGGCGGTCAGGCTTTCCACCGCCGGATCTTTCATGATGATCTCAGACACCTGCTGCTGGCGCTGCGCCATGTTGGCGAAGGAGACCGTCTGCGGCGCCTGAAGCGTGCCCTGAATAATGCCGTTGTCCTGAATCGGGAAGAAGCCTTTCGGAATGAAAATCCACAGCATCACGCTGAGCGCCAGGGTGCCGAGCGCCACGCCGAGCGTCGCCCAGGGATGGTTCAGGACTTTCGCCAGCACGCGGCCGTAGGCGGCGATAATGCGCTCGAACATCCGCTCGGAGGCGCGCGAGAAGCGGTTTTGCTTGCGCAAAGATTCGTGGCTCAGCATGCGGGCGCACATCATCGGCGTCAGCGTCAGCGACACCACGGCAGAGATCAGAATGGCGACCGCCAGCGTCACGGCAAACTCGCGGAACAGCCGCCCGACGATATCGCCCATAAACAGCAGCGGGATCAGCACCGCAATCAGCGAGAAGGTGAGCGAGATGATGGTAAAGCCAATTTCTCCTGCGCCCTTCAGCGCGGCGGCTAAGGGCTTTTCACCTTTTTCGATATAGCGCGAGATGTTCTCGATGACCACGATGGCATCGTCCACCACGAACCCGGTGGCGATGGTGAGCGCCATCAGCGTCAGGTTATTAATCGAAAAGTCGAGGAACACCATCACCGCAAACGTCCCGACCAGCGAGAGCGGCACGGCGACGGCGGGAATGATGGTTGCCGGAACGTTGCGCAGGAACAGGTAGATGATCATCACAACCAGCGCAATCGCCAGCATCAGCTCGAACTGGGTGTCTGACACCGAGGCGCGAATATTCGTGGTGCGGTCAGAAAGCACTTTCACGCTCACCGATTTTGGCAGGCTTTCCACCAGCTGCGGCAGCATGGTGCGAATGCTGTCGGCGGTATCAATAATGTTCGCGCCCGGCTGGCGCTGAACGTTCATGACAATCGCCTGCTGCTTATTGGCCCACGCCCCGAGCCAGCTGTTTTCCGCGCCTTGTTCGACGGTTGCCACGTCGCCGAGGCGGATCGGCGCGCCGTTTTGATAGGCCACAATCAGCTGACGGTACTCATCGGCGGACTGCATCTGGTCGTTGGCGGAGAGCGTAACCGCACGGGTTGGGCCGTCGAGCGAGCCCTTCGCTGAGTTAACGTTGGCGCTGCTGATGGCGGTGCGAATGGTTTCGCTGGTTAACCCCAGCGCGGCAATGGCCTGAGCATTGAGCTTAACGCGCACAGCGGGGCGTTGACCGCCCGCCAGCGTCACCAGCCCGACGCCGGTCACCTGCGAAATCTTCTGCGCCACGCGGGTTTCGACCATGTCTTCCACCTGCGTCATCGGCATGGCGGAGGAGGTGACGGCAAGCGTCATGATCGGCGGGTCTGCCGGGTTGACCTTGCTGTAAACCGGAGGATTCGGCAGGTCAGACGGCAGCAGGTTAGTGGCGGCGTTAATCGCGGCCTGCACCTCCTGCTCGGCGACGTCCAGCGACAGCGTGAGCTGGAACTGAAGCGTGACGACCGAGGCGCCGCCGGAGCTCTGGGAGGACATCTGCTTCAGGCCAGACATCTGGCCAAACTGACGCTCCAGCGGGGCGGTGATGGCGGACGTCACCACATCCGGACTGGCGCCCGGATAGAGGGTGACAACCTGAATGGTCGGGTAGTCCACTTCCGGCAGCGCCGACACGGGCAGAAAACGGTAGCCAATGATCCCGGCCAGCAGGATCGCCACCATCAACAGGGTCGTCGCAACCGGACGTAAGATAAACAGGCGTGATGGCCCACCTGTAGAGCTCGGCGGCATCACCTGCATCAGGCTTTTGCTCCTGTATTTTGCGCTTCCACCACCTCGACCTGCGCCCCTTCGGTCAGACGGTCAATACCGTCGGTTACGACGCGGTCGCCAGCGGACAGCCCTGCACTGATCACCACCGTCTGACTGTCCTGGATCCCGGTTTTCACCAGATGTTTGCTGACCTTGTTTTCGCTGTTCAGCACCCAGACAAAGTTGCCTTCACTGCCCATTTGCAGGGCCGCAGTCGGGATAACCACGGCGTTTTCTTCGGTCGCGACCAGCATTCGCGCATTGACGAACTGATTCGGGAACAGGGCATCGTCCTGATTGTTGAAGCGTGCTTTAAGCTTGATGGTGCCGGTGGTGGTATCGATCTGGTTATCCAGGCTAAGTAGCAAACCTTCGCTCAGCTTCTGCTTGTTGGTGCGATCCCAGGCTTCAACCACCAGCGCATTTCCGGCCTTCTGCGCCTGTATCACCGTCGCAATGTCGCTTTCCGGCAGGGTAAAGACGAGATCGATAGGGTGCGTTTGGGTGATCACCACGATGCCCGTGGTGTCGCCGCTGGAGATTTGGTTGCCGATATCAACCTGTTTCAGGCCCACGCGGCCGTCAATCGGCGCGGTGATCCGGCTCCAGTCGAGCTGGAGCTGGGCGCTGGCGACCGCGGCTTCGTCGGCCTTGATGGTGCCCTGAGATTCACTGACCAGAGACTGCTGGGTATCCAGCTCCTGGCGCGACACGAGGTTGGTTTTTACCAGCTGCTGATAGCGGGCTAAATCGCGGCGGGCATTGGCGAGGGTGGCTTTGTCTTTCGCGAGCTGCCCCTGCGCCTGCGCCAGGGCCACCTTAAACTGGCTTGGGTCGATTTCCGCCAGCAGATCGCCGGCTTTCACCTGCTGGCCTTCCTGGAAGTGGATGGCCATCAGCTGACCGTCCACGCGGCTACGTACCGTCACGGTGTTGGCGGCGGTAATGGTTCCCAGCCCGGAGAGATAACGAGGCACCGCTTTATTCACCGCCGTTGCCGCCTGCACCGGTGCCAGCGCCGCGCCGCGCATACCGTGGCGCCCGCCGCCCGTTGGACGTTGTGAGGGGCTATTGGCGCCAGCAGGTGCCGTGGAGTTCGCGGACTGGCTGTGCCAGTACCAGGCGGCGGCCAGGACCACCACAATCAGACCAACGGCGATTGCCCAGCGGGATTTGTTACTGCCTTTCATCGTTATACGTTCTCGTCCTGAAACACTTTCGGGGAATGATACTAGTTTAGTCAGGTAACACAGCGGAAAAATGGAGGAAATATGGAAGACTGTCAGGAATGGTCTGAGTGTGGTGCGTTGTTTCGCCGGGTGGCGGCTTCGCCTTACCCGGCCTACAAGATCCTCGAACCGTAGGCCGGGTAAGCGCAGCGCCACCCGGCACAACTCCATTAGCTAAACACCACCTGCGCCCAGCGCGCCAGCCCTGCCGTAACGGAGCCAAAGTCATCGCCGCCGGCAATCGGGATCCCCGGCAGCTGTTCCGCCAGCGCTTTCTTGATCAGCGGGGAACGGGCGCTACCGCCGGTCAGGTAAATCACGTCCGGTTTCTCTTTGCCATTCTCAAGCGCCAGCTGCACCTGCTCCAGAATACGCTGTAGCGGCTGAGCCAGCGCCATTTCCAGCCCTTCCTGGGTGATAGCCGTAGCCAGATCGTCCCTGATAAACGGCAGCGTAACCGCATGCTCAGGACGATCGGAAAGGGCGATTTTGCTCTCTTCGGCGGTGCGCACCACCCGGTAGCTCAGACGCTGACGCCACACCTTATACAGCAGCGCGACCTTCTCTGCATCCTGCGCATCACGCACCAGATCGTTAAGGAAACGCCCATTCGCGGTGCTGTAAAAATCACTCTGGGCAGGGACGTCGTTGATGGCAATCGCATTCCACCATGGCAGGATCGGCAGGGCGATGCCTTTCTCGGTTTGACCGCCCATGCCGAGCAGCGGCATCAGGCTCTTGAATGCCAGGGCGATATCCAGATCGTTACCGCCCACGCGGCAGCCGCTGTGCCCCAGCAGGCTGTTTTCACGATCGCGACGATGATGCCACTGCGGACCCATCAGCAGTAATGAACAGTCCGTCGTACCACCGCCGATGTCCACCACCAGCACCCGTTTCTCTTCCGTCAGCGTGGCTTCAAAATCCAGCCCCGCCGCAACCGGCTCATACTGGAACACCACGTCACGGAAGCCAGCCCGGTGCGCTGCACGCTCAAGGATCCCCTGCGCCTGCTGGTTGGCTTCGTCGCCGCCCAGCCCCTGGAAGTTGATCGGACGGCCAATCACCGCCTGGGTGATGGCATCCGGCACCTGGGATTGCGCCTGATTGCGGATGTGCAGCATCATCGCGCAGACCAGATCTTCAAACATCGCCACCTGCTGTGGCTTCAGGCCGCTGGCGCCAAGGAAGGATTTCGGCGATTTAACGAAGTAGACCTCTTCCGGGTCTTCAATGTACTGCCCGAGGGAAGAGAGGCCGAACTGCACGCTGGAAGGGGTAACGTCGATATCTTCCTCGCGGTTAAAGCTGACCGCACGGCGCAGCAGCGCCTGGGTTTCCGCCGCCGTGGCCGGAACCTGATGATGGCGGAACAGCCACTCGCTCACCGCTTCACGCGTGGGCGCACAGAGCATTGACGGCAACAGCGTACTGCCGTTTTCCATTTTCAGGAGCTGTGGTTGTCCGTTTTGCATTATCGCAACCGAGCAGTTTGCGGTGCCGTAGTCGAATCCAATAAACACAATAAATCCCCATGCCGGTGAGAAGGGGCGAGACTTTAGCGAAATGTCTGCCAGGCGACAACAGGAATATGAAAGCAAGGCGCAACGCGATCTTTCGGTTTATGCTGAGGTAAATACAAAAGGAGATACGATGTTCACCCTGAACTGGCAACCGCCCTACGACTGGCAGTGGATGTTTGGCTTTTTTGCCGCGCGTGCGGTCACAGGGGTTGAGACCGTTACGGAGGATTACTACGAACGCAGTTTTGGCTATGCGGGGCATCAGGGCATATTTCGGGTTGTGCCAGACAGCGCAACCCATACGCTGGCGGTGTCGCTCAGCCCTGGCCTGATCCCGGTGGCGGATATTTGCCTGGATCGCATTGCCCGCCTGTTCGATCTTGATTGCGACCCGCTAAGAATTGCGCAGTCCCTGGGCGACCTCGGCGCGGCGCGGCCGGGGTTACGTTTGCCGGGCGCGATGGATGCCTATGAGCAGGGCGTGCGCGCCATTCTCGGGCAACTGGTGAGCGTGGCGATGGCGGCAAAACTGGCGTCAAGAGTGGTGGCGCTGTGCGGTGAACCCATCCAGGACGCGCCGGGCTACCTCTGTTTTCCTCCGCCAGAGGTACTGGCCGCGGTGGATCCGCTGGCGTTGAAAGCCCTTGGGATGCCGCTCAAGCGTGCGGAGTCGTTGATTCATCTGGCGCAGTCGGTGGTGGACGGTGAATTCCCGCTGTTCCCGCCTGCGAACGTCGAGGCCGGGATGAAGGCGCTACAGCAGCGCCCCGGCATCGGGCGCTGGACCGCAAATTATCTGGCCTTGCGCGGCTGGCAGGCGAAGGATGTATTCCTGCCGGATGATTATCTCATTAAACAGCGCTTTGCCGGTATGACGCCCGCGCAGATCCGTCGCTATGCCGAGCGCTGGCAGCCGTGGCGCTCGTATGCGCTGTTACATATCTGGTACACCGACGGCTGGTCGCCGTCAGTTGATGGCGAAATAGCTGGTATTCAGCAGTAGATCGAGCGGCTGCGCTTCCCCGATGGTGTCGCCGTAAATAAAGTCAATGCCGATGCCCGACAGCGTATTCATCATGATCGACTGATGGCATGGCCCGGCAATGGTTTTTATGCCCAGACGCTGGGCGTGGCCCTGAATGATGGTCACCATCATCTCATCCATCAGATTGCCGTGGACGTTGGTCACCACGTCTGCATCCAGCAGCAGATAATCAGCGGTGTTGGCGCTGAGCTGGCTGAAGACGTTCATATCGCGTCCAACCCGGGTCAGCACCACGCGACAGCCAGCCTGACGAAGCTTTTGCAGACCCTGCTGCACGTTTTCATCCGTATTGCTCAGCACATCAACGGCGATCGCCAGATGCAGCAGCCGCGCCGGCAGCGGACCTCTGGTGATCAGGTCGAGCAGCTCATCCACCAGCGTGACGCTGGCTAAACCCGCTTCTGAGAGCGGCAGCGCGACGCCCATCCCTTTGGCCGCCACCTGTGCGGCATAGGTACGGAAAAATTCGCTGAATATACGTCGGTCAAGGGCGTGCAGCAGCTCCGGCTCCGCCAGCCCGGCGCGGAAGGCATGCTCTTCCAGCACTTCCCCCTGGCTGGTCCACAACCGCAGGGAAATCAGCCAGAAGCTACTGCTCTCGGGAATGCGCGGTGAGGCGACGCTGCGGGCGATCATCAGCAGATGATTATCTTTGATCATGTGCCACTGCTCATCCAGCGACATCATGCTGCGCGTGCTGTGGATCCGCTCCTGCTGGGGTTCATAGACGGTGACCACACCGCGCCCGCTGTTTTTCGAGGCGTAACAGGCGATATCGGCCTGAGACATCACTTCCGCTGTCTGATAATTAGCGTCGTCAATCAATGTGATCCCCGCGCTGGCGCCGATGCGGTGCAGGCGTCCTTCCCAGGAAAAATGATAGTTGTTGATGGCGTCGATCAACCGGCCCGCAATATAGCGTGCGCTTTCGACGTTGCAGTCCGGCAGCAGCAGGCCAAACTCGTCGCCGCCCAGACGCGCCAGCACGTCGCTGGAGCGCAGCATGGTCAGCATCAGCGAAGAGAGTTCGCGCAGGAGCGCGTCGCCCGCCGCGTGGCCTGCGGTATCGTTCACCGCCTTAAAACGGTCAAGATCGATAAAGACCAGCGCGTGACGCTGATGGGTCTCCTGTACCGTCTGCAACAGGCGCTTAAGATGGTTTTCAAAACTGACGCGGTTCGCCAGGTGGGTAAGGGCGTCATGGGAAGCGCTGTAGCTCAGCTGGCGCAGCATTTTGCGCGACTCGGTGACATCCTGAATCACCAGCACCGAGCCGATAGCGTGCCCCTCCAGGGTGCTGAGCGGGGTAATGCTGTAATGAATGTCGAAACTGCCTCCATTCCGGCAGTTAAGCACCACATCCTGTTCGATATCGGTACGGGACATATCGCCGCTGTGGATGTTTTCCATTAACGGGCCGTTCTCGCCGAAGGTAATGTGCAGCACCTTCAGAACGGGCTGACCCAGCGCTTCGCTTTGCGACCAGCCGCTCATCTTCTCGGCGACCGGGTTCATAAAGGTGATGTTCATGTCGATATCGGTGCACAGCACCGCTTCGCCGATGGAGTCGAGGGTGATATGCAGGCGCTCTTTTTCCTGGAACAGCGCCTCGTTCAACTGCTTCACCTCGGTCATATCCATGTTGATCCCTAACAGCCGCTCCACTTCGCCCTGTTTGTTCAGCACCCGGTTCGCCAGCGAACGAATGTGGCGAATGCCATCCTTGACGCTAATGCGAAATTCCAGCTTGAAAGGCACCCTGGCCTGGAGTGACTCACGCAGTACCTGTTCGGCGTGCGCACGATCTTCAGGCACCATGGCCGCATGCCAGAGCTGCCAGGTGGGTTTAATGTGCGGGGGGATCTCGTACAGCTCAAACATCCGTTTATCCCAGCTGATCACGTCCGGCTCGAGATCCCACTCCCAGATCCCGATGCCGCCGGCTTCGTTCGCGAGGGTGATACGCTCCATCAGACGCTTATTCACCCACTCGGTCTGTTTCAGGTCGTTGATATCTTCAATCTGGGCAATAAAGTAGAGCGGCGTACCGTCGGCATGGCGCACAACGGAAACGGCCAGCAGCGCCCACACCACCTCGCCGCTGCGGGTGTAGTAGCGTTTTTCGAGGCTGTAGCTGTTGATCTCCCCGTTAATCAGCTGTTGCAACTGCTCCAGGTCGGTATTTAAATCTACCGGCCAGGTTAACTGCTGGAACGTGAGCGACTGAAGCTCAGACTGACTGTAACCGAGGAAATTGCACAGCGCCTTGTTGGCCTGAAGCCACTGGCCCTCAATGCCCACCAGCGCCATACCAATGGCGGAATATTCCATCGCATTACGAAAACGTTCTTCGCTTTCCGTAATATGTTTACGCTCGGCCCGGAAGGCATACATCACCATCGTCATAATGTTGGCGGGGAGCAGCATCATCAGGAAGGGAAGCCATGGCGCGTTGAAGGTCACCATCATGTTTGAAGGTGTCATGGAGGGCGGGTTTCGCGCCATCATCAAGGACACCATCATGATGGTGAATAAAAAAATCAGGAATGCTTCCATTCGCGGCAGGCGTACCGCGCTCCACATCAGCAAAACGATGATGCAGGTGAACGGCCACGGCAGCCAGGTGATTGCCGTCCAGCTAAGAACCAGCGTAACGACCAGGGTCACCAGCGTTTCCAGCAGAAGTCTCGGGTTGCGGTGGCGCAGCAAGTAATGCGGTTTAAACAGCAGACCTAACGGTACAAGCGCCAGCGCGCCAATGGCTTCTGAAAGTACCCAAAACAGAAAATTACGCAGCGGCTCCGCGCCTGGCACCAGAAAATGAACCAGAATGCCGCCCACCAGCGGCGGCACCAGGGCGCTGCCGAGGGCAAGGCGTATCCAGTCGTTGAGGTTTTGCAGCGGGTTATACCAGGGGAGCAGCTTACGCAGCAACACCGCACCAACACAGGCCTCAATAATATTGATTGCTGTGTAGGTTAAGTTGATTGTTTCCCATGAAAAGAGCATCCACGAGGCAAAAATATTGCCAAAGGAGCAGGCGAGGGCGATGCCGGGCCACATTTTTCCCGCATGGCGGTAAAACGCCACCATCATAATGGAGGTCGGGAACCACAATGGCGCCAGCAGCGTACCGAAGCGAGTCAGCTCAAGGGAAAATAAGGTGAAGATGAACGTGACCAGACCCAGACAGACAAGCCGCAGTAAAGGATGTGGGGTAGTAACCAAAACCCGCTGGTATTGTTTATTCATTACCGCTCTATCCAGGGACGCCGTGTTGTCAGGAGCCAGCTCCGGACGCGTGAAATCATTAATTTGGTTTATGCTAGTACAAACATTTTACAATTCATATGCTGAGTGCTCAGATTTTGACTTCATAGACTTATAAAATAGTTACTCTGCGAAGAAGGGGGATGAAATGGTGAAAATCCGTGCGTAAAAATTTCGCTAAAGGCGTGAAACGGCGCTTTTCAGCCCGCCTCGCATAACCTGCGCATTCGACTGGTATCACGCCCCCGAAATCCCTATAATTGCCGCGTTTGACGCTCCGGCGTCGTCCTTCCTTACATCCAGGTTAATCAGGTCGCTAAATTTATGACTGATAAGTCTCATCAGTGCGTCATCATAGGCATTGCCGGCGCATCGGCTTCAGGTAAAAGTCTTATTGCCAGTACGCTTTATCGCGAACTGCGTGAACAAGTGGGTGATGAGCATATCGGTGTTATTCCCGAAGATAGCTATTACAAAGATCAATCCCATCTTTCGATGGAAGAGCGCGTAAAAACCAACTACGACCACCCCAGTGCGATGGATCACAGCCTGCTGTTCCAGCATCTGGAAGCGCTGAAGCGCGGCGAGGCGATTGAGCTGCCCGTCTACAGTTACGTGGAACATACCCGCACCCAGGAAACGATCCGCATTGAGCCCAAGAAGGTGATTATCCTTGAAGGGATTTTGCTGCTCACCGACGCCCGTCTGCGCGAATCAATGAACTTCTCGATTTTCGTCGATACCCCGCTGGATATCTGCCTGATGCGGCGTATTAAACGCGACGTTAACGAACGCGGTCGCTCCATGGACTCCGTGATGGCGCAGTATCAGAAAACCGTTCGCCCGATGTTCCTGCAATTTATTGAGCCTTCTAAACAATACGCCGATATTATTGTGCCTCGCGGCGGTAAAAACCGTATTGCCATTGATATCTTAAAAGCGAAAATCAGTCAGTTTTTTGAATAAGCCGTGTGAATTGTGTACCGTTCAGAGATAACCTGGTTTTGCCCTGACGCCGTAAGGATTCAGGGCGCGATGCACGAAAGGAGAAAGTGCCATGCGTCTTTGTGACCGCGATATAGAAGCCTGGCTGGATGAAGGCCGCCTGTCTATCACCCCGCGTCCGCCGGTTGAGCGTATTAACGGCGTGACCGTCGATGTACGTCTGGGGAATAAGTTCCGCACCTTCAGCGGCCACACGGCACCGTTTATCGACCTCAGCGGGCCGAAAGACGAAGTCAGTGCGGCGCTGGATCGCGTCATGAGTGACGAAATCGTCATCGAAGAAGGAGAGGCGTTTTATCTCCATCCTGGCGAACTGGCGCTGGCGGTGACCTTTGAATCGGTCACGCTGCCTGCGGATCTGGTCGGCTGGCTTGACGGACGCTCTTCTCTGGCGCGTCTGGGCCTGATGGTGCACGTCACCGCGCACCGTATCGATCCGGGCTGGTCTGGCCGTATCGTGCTGGAGTTCTTTAACGCCGGTAAACTGCCGCTGGCGCTTCGCCCGGGAATGATGATCGGTGCGTTGAGCTTCGAACCGCTGACCGGCCCGGCAGACCGTCCTTATAACCGCCGTCAGGACGCAAAATATCGCGACCAGCAGGGTGCGGTTGCCAGCCGTATCGATAAAGACTGATCTGTGAGTTCACTGAGGAAGCCATGAGAAGAGTTCTGACAACGCTGATGATTTTGCTGGTGGTGCTGGTGGCTGGCCTTTCAGCGTTGGTGCTGCTGGTTAACCCGAATGACTTCCGGGCCTACATGGTGCGGCAGGTTGAAGCGCGCAGCGGGTATGAACTCAAGCTGGACGGGCCGCTGCGCTGGCACGTCTGGCCGCAGCTCAGCATTCTCTCCGGACGTATGTCGCTCACCGCGCCGGGCGCCGCGCAGCCGCTTGTTACGGCGGATAACATGCGTCTTGATGTCGCGCTCATCCCGCTCTTATCCCATCAGCTCCAGGTTGAACAGGTGATGCTGAAAGGGGCGGTGATTCAACTTACGCCACAAACCGAAGCCGTTCGTCAGGCGAATGCTCCGGTCGCACCGCGTGAAAATACTTTGCCTGACGTTCCGTCTGACACCGGCTGGTCTTTCGATATTGGTAATCTGAAAGTTGCTGACAGCGTGCTGGTTTTCCAGCATGAGGATGACGAACAGATCACCGTCCGTAATATCAACCTCAAGATGGAGCAGGACGCCAACCATCACGCGACCATGGAGTTCTCCGGGCGGATCAACCGTAATCAGCGCGATCTCAACCTGTCGATGAATGCGAACGTGAACGCCTCTGACTACCCGCACCAGCTGACGGCGGACGTTCAGCAGGTCAACTGGCAGCTGACCGGCGCGGATTTACCCGCGAAGGGGATCGCCGGCCAGGGCACGATGCAGGCGGTGTGGCACGAGGAGCGCAAACAGCTCGAACTGAACGCGCTCAACCTCCAGGCCAACGACAGTTCCCTGAAGGGGCAGGCGAGCGTCACGCTTGATGAAAAACCCAAGTGGGTGTTGGATCTGCAATTCGACAAGCTGAACCTTGAGAACCTGCTCGCGGCCCAAACGGTGAATGCGACCGATGAGGGTGTCGCGCAGGGAGGGCAAAGCCAGGTCACGCAGTCGCGTCCGGTGATCTCCTCCAGTCTCGATCTGCCTGACTACAATGGTCTGCGCGGATTTACCGCCGACATTCTGCTGAAAGCGAATAGCGTGCGCTGGCGTGGGATTGATTTTACTGACGTCAACAGCCAGATGTTCAACCACAACGGCCTGCTGGTCATCTCTGAGCTCAGCGGAAAAATGGGGGCAGGAAATCTCTCCCTGCCGGGCACGCTGGACGTACGTAAAGACGTTGCCAGCGCCGCGTTCCAGCCGCGTCTGGAAAACGTTGAGATTGGCACCATCCTGAAAGCCTTTAATTACCCGATTTCCCTCACGGGGCAGCTGTCGCTGGCCGGGGATTTCTCCGGCACGAAGATTGATGCGGATGCCTTCCGTCGTAGCTGGAAGGGGCAGGCGCACGTTGAGCTAAAAGATTCGCGCATGGAAGGGCTGAACTTCCAGCAACTGGTGCAGCAGGCGGTAGAGCGCAGCAGCAGCGTGAAGGCGAATGAAAACTACGACAGCGCAACCCGTCTCGACAGCTTTACCAGCGAGCTTGCCCTTGACAACGGTCAGCTCTCGCTCGACGAGATGCAGGGAATCTCGTCCCTGCTGGCGCTGACCGGAAACGGCGCGCTGGATCTGGTGAAAGAGACGGTTGACACCCGCTTCAACGTCCGCGTGAAGGCTGGCTGGGAAGGGGAAGGCCAGCTTGTCGAGTTCCTGAAACAGACGCCGATACCGCTGCGCGTGTACGGAAAATGGCAGGAACTGAATTACAGTTTGCAGGTCGATCAGATCCTGCGTAAGCACCTTCAGGATGAAGCGAAACGTCGGCTGAATGACTGGGCGGACCGCAATAAAGAGTCTCAGTCTGGTAAGGACGTGAAAAAGTTGCTCGATAAGCTCTGATGCCTGTTGTGCCGGGTGGCGGCTTCGCCTTACCCGGCCTACAAAAGCCAGACACCGTAGGCCGGGTAAGCGAAGCGCCACCCGGCTTTTTTACACCTCAAAATCCATCTCATCTTCACCGCGCAGCGGTATCAGCTGCACCTTCTGCACGCGATGGCTCTCTACCTGCAAGGTTTTGATCATGTAATCCCCCACCTGGACCTCTTCGCCCGGCTGCGGAATACGTTGCAGATATTCCATCAGCAAACCGGCGATGGTGTGGTATTCGCGCTTCTCGTCCAGCGGAAGCGGAACGAACTGCACCAGATCTTCGAGCGGCATATGGCCGTTGGCGGTCCAGCTGCCGTCTGCGTTTTTCTGAATATCGTGGCGTGCATCGATCTCATCCACCTCATTAGGCAGATTACCGGCGATGGTTTCCATCACGTCGCTGAGCGTCACCAGCCCTTCCACAGAACCAAACTCATCAACGACAAACGCGAAGTGGGTACGCGCGTTGCGGAACTGCTCCAGCGCGGAGAGCAGCGGCAGCGCTTCCGGGAAGACCAGCGGCTGGCGCACCAGCGCGCGCAGGTTGAGCGGCTCACCGTGAAGCTGCTGTTGCAGCAGGTCAATCACGTGTACCACGCCCAGCAGCTCTTCTTCCTCTTCTCCGCCGGTCACCACCACGCGGGTGTGCTGGTTTTTATCCAGCAGGGCACGGATCTGCTCTTCCGGTGCCGTCAGGTCAATATGCTCAATGTCGTGGCGGGAGGTCATGATACTGCTGACCGAGCGCTGGTTGAGGTTAAGCACGCGCTCTATCATCCGGCGTTCCTGCGGGTTGAAGATCTGCCCGTCGCTGTGGTCGGCTAGCATCGCAGCGGATTCAGCATCCAGCTCGGCATCCTCTTTTTTGCCGCTCAGCAGGCGCATCACCGTATCTGCGGTGCGCTGTCGTAATGTCTGGTTCGCGGAAAGAAAACGGCGGCGGTTGAAAATGGCCAGCTGGTTAAGAAACTCAATAAGCACCGAGAAACCAATGGCAGCGTACAGATATCCTTTCGGGATATGGAAGCCAAAACCATCCGCCACCAGGCTAAAGCCAATCATCAGCAGGAAGCTCAGACAGAGAATGACGATAGTCGGGTGACTGTTCACGAAGCGCGTCAGGGCTTTACTGGCGAGCACCATCAGGGTGATGGCAATGATCACGGCGGCCATCATCACCGCCAGATGGTCAACCATCCCGACGGCCGTAATCACGGAGTCGAGAGAAAAGACGGCATCCAGCACCACTATCTGCGCGACCACCGGCCAGAATTTAGCGCCGCGTCGCTGGGTGGGGTTTTCACTGTCTTTTCCTTCCAGCCGCTCATTAAGCTCAACCGTGGCTTTGAACAGCAGGAACAATCCGCCGAAAAGCATGATCAGGTCGCGGGCGCTAAAGCTCAGACCCTGCACGCTGAATAAGGGTTTGGTGAGCGTGACCAGCCATGATATTGAGGCCAGTAACAGCAGACGCATCACCATGGCGAGCAGAAGACCCGTCACGCGGGCGCGGTCGCGTTGTGAAGGGGGTAATTTATCGGCAAGGATGGCGATAAACACCAGGTTATCAATGCCGAGCACTAATTCGATGACGACCAGCGTCACCAGCCCGGCCCAGATTGATGGATCGGCAATCCATTCCATAGTAAATGCAATACCTTCTGTTATATGACTAATGTCACACTTCGATCATGGATAAAGCAGACGGAAATTGCAATGCCGGGGTGAGATTTCTCTTAATGCTACACTCAGGTAAAACCCATTTGCGGGGCTGTGTAAATAAGGTAATTGCGAAGATTTAATTACAAAAGACGATATTTAGGATATATCGCAATAAATGGTCTGGCGCTCTATTTTGTCAATATAAAGAAAATCCGAAAAGCTCAAAACTTTGCTCTTAATATTAATCTTAAAAACGAATATTAGGACGGTTGTCTCCTTGCCTGCTATTAGGTTAGCTGCAACAATTCTTCCAGCATCAAATGTTAAATCTCCTTGTTGCTATTTTTGTTTCAGTCTTTGGTGAAGGTTATACATTATCAATCACCCGTATAAGGTGGCGGATATATTTCTCAAAAGGCCTGATCCAAGAGGGTGTCTAACCATAACGCATTGTTTAGTCAGTGGATTGGTAACTGAAAGCCAAGGGCGGTAGCGTGCCTGAAAGCGTGTGAATCAGCCTCAATTATTCTGTCAATAGCCAATGGATGAATAAGCTTTTTTTAGGACTGATGCCAGTTATATTGCTAAATGATTAACTGCATTCTGATTGTCACCACGACCCGCGCTTATTTTAATTGCACAGGATAATTACTCTGCCAAAGTGATAAATAATCAATGATGAAATCCAAAATGAAATTGATGCCATTATTGGTGTCTGTGACCTTGATGAGTGGTTGCACGGTCTTTCCCGGCAGCAATATGTCAACAATGGGCAAGGATGTGATTAAACAGCAGGATGCTGATTTTGATCTCGACAAAATGGTGAATGTTTACCCATTAACCCCACGTCTGGTAGAAAAATTACGCCCACGTCCGAATGTTGCTCAGCCAAATATGTCTCTGGACCAGGAAATTGCCTCTTACCAGTATCGCGTTGGTCCAGGTGACGTCATTAACGTGACCGTCTGGGATCACCCGGAACTGACCACACCTGCGGGCCAGTACCGTAGCTCAAGCGACACCGGTAACTGGGTACAGTCCGATGGCACCATGTTCTATCCCTACATTGGCAAAGTGCACGTCGCGGGCAAAACGCTTGCTGAGATCCGTAGTGATATTACCGGCCGCCTGGCGCAGTACATTGCTGACCCGCAGGTGGACGTTAATATCGCCGCGTTCCGATCCCAGAAAGCCTATATCTCAGGCCAGGTCAACAAATCCGGCCAGCAGGCTATCACCAACGTCCCGCTCACCGTGCTTGATGCGATCAATGCCGCAGGCGGCTTAACCGACGGTGCTGACTGGCGCAACGTGGTGCTGACCCACAACGGCAAAGAGCAGCGCATTTCGCTTCAGGCGCTGATGCAAAACGGTGACCTGACCCAGAACCGTCTCCTCTATCCGGGCGATATTCTTTACGTGCCGCGCAACGACGATCTGAAAGTGTTCGTGATGGGTGAAGTGAAGAAACAGAGCACCCTCAAGATGGACTTCAGCGGTATGACCCTGACCGAAGCGCTGGGCAACGCGGAAGGTATCGATCTGACCGCCTCCAACGCCAGCGGTATCTTTGTGATCCGTCCAATCAAAGGCGAAAACGCGAAAGGCAAGATTGCCAACATCTACCAGCTGGACATGTCCGACGCGACGTCGCTGGTCATGGCAACGTCGTTCCGTCTCCAGCCATACGATGTGGTCTATGTCACCACCGCGCCGGTTGCCCGCTGGAACCGTCTGATCAACCAGTTGCTGCCTACCATCAGTGGCGTTCGCTACATGACGGATACGGCGAGCGACATTCATACCTGGTAAGCCGCGATGTTTAACAAAATTCTGGTGGTGTGTGTGGGGAACATTTGCCGTTCCCCCACGGCTGAAAGGCTGTTGAAAAATTACCAGCCTGCGTTAACGGTCGACTCCGCAGGGCTGGGCGCGCTGGTCGGAAAAGGTGCCGACGAACGTGCCGCAAGCGTCGCCCTTGAGCATAACCTCTCACTCGACGGGCACGTTGCCCGTCAGGTCTCTGGCCGAATGTGCCGGGAATATGACCTGATCCTCGCGATGGAAAAACGCCACATTCACGCGCTGTGCGATATCGCACCGGAGATGCGCGGCAAGGTGATGCTGTTTGGTCACTGGGATGGTGAGCGCGAAATTCCCGATCCGTATCGCAAGAGCCGCGAGGCCTTTGAGGCGGTATACACCTTACTAGACCAGTCTGCCCGCCAGTGGGCGCAGGCACTGAAAGCTCAGCAGGGATAACAATGACAGAAAAAACAAGACCTTCTGCCGCCCCGACGTCGGGCAGTGATGAAATCGATATCGGTCGCCTGGTCGGGACCGTTATTGAAGCGAAATGGTGGGTGCTGGGTATAACCGCCATCTTTGCCGTGGCGGCGATCGTTTATACGCTGTTCGCGACGCCTATTTACAGCGCCGACGCGCTGGTGCAGATCGAACAAAATACCGGAAACTCGCTGGTTCAGGATATCGGCTCTGCGCTGGCCAACAAGCCGCCGGCATCGGAGGCTGAAATTCAGCTGATCCAGTCGCGCCTGGTATTGGGCAAAACGGTTCACGATCTGGGGCTGGATATCGCGGTCACCAAAAACACCTTCCCGGTGTTTGGCGCAGGCTGGGATCGCCTGATGGGGCGCAGTAACGATACGGTAAAAGTGACCGACTTCGTGATTCCAAAAGGGGCAGGGGACCAAACCTTTACCCTGACCGTGCTGGGACCAAAACAGTATCAGCTGACCAGCGACGCAGGCTTCAGCGCGCGCGGCGAAGTGGGGCAGATGCTGACCAAAGATGGCGTGAGCATCAGGGTTGGTGCCATCCAGGCGCACGAGGGCGGTGAGTTTACGGTCACCAAATTCTCGACGCTCGGAATGATCAACAATCTGCAAAACAACCTGACCGTCACCGAAAACGGCAAGGACACCGGCGTCCTGAGCATGACCTTCACCGGTGAAGACAAGGATCAAATCCGCGACATCCTGAACAGCATCACCCGTAACTACCTTGAGCAGAACGTTGAGCGCAAGTCAGCGGAAGCCGCTAAAAGCCTCGCGTTCCTCAGTAAACAGCTGCCGGAGGTGCGCGCCCGTCTGGATGACGCCGAGAACAAGCTGAACGCATACCGTCAGGATAAAGACTCCGTCGACCTGCCGCTGGAGGCGAAATCGGTTCTCGACTCCATGGTCAATATTGATGCGCAGCTAAACGAGCTGACCTTTAAAGAGGCGGAAATTTCCAAGCTCTATACCAAACGTCACCCGGCGTACCGCACGCTGCTCGAGAAACGTCGTACCCTGGAAGAAGAGAAGGCGAAGCTGAATGACCGCGTGACCGCGATGCCGAAGACGCAGCAGGAAATCGTACGCCTGACGCGTGATGTGGAATCCGGCCAGCAGGTTTACATGCAACTGCTGAACAAGCAGCAGGAGCTGAAAATCACCGAAGCCAGCACCGTGGGCGACGTGCGTATCGTTGACCCGGCGATTACCCAGCCGGGCGTGCTGAAGCCGAAGAAAGCGCTGATTATCCTCGGCAGCATTATTCTCGGCCTGATGCTCTCTATCGTCGGCGTGCTGCTGCGCTCGCTGTTCAACCGCGGTATCGAAAGCCCGCAGGTGCTGGAAGAGAACGGGATCAGCGTGTACGCCAGCATCCCGCTTTCGGAGTGGCAGAAGTCCCGTGACAGCGTCAAAACCGTTAAGGGCGTCAAGCGTTACAAACAGAGCCAGCTGCTGGCCGTGGGTAACCCGACCGACCTGGCGATTGAAGCGGTGCGTAGCCTGCGTACCAGCCTCCACTTCGCCATGATGCAGGCCAAAAACAACGTCCTGATGATGACCGGTGTCAGCCCGTCAATTGGTAAGACCTTCGTCTGTGCCAACCTGGCGGCGGTGGTGAGCCAGACCAACAAGCGCGTGCTGCTGATCGACTGCGACATGCGTAAGGGCTACACCCATGAGCTGCTGGGTACCAACAACGTTAACGGCCTGTCGGAAATCCTGCTGGGTAAAGGGGAGATCAGCGAGAGCGCCAAGCCGACCTCGATTCCGAAATTTGACCTGATCCCGCGTGGCCAGGTACCGCCGAACCCGTCTGAACTGCTGATGAGCGAGCGCTTCACGCAGCTGATAGAGTGGGCAAGCAAAAACTATGACCTGGTGCTGATCGATACCCCACCAATTCTGGCGGTCACCGACGCCGCCGTGGTAGGGCGTCATGCGGGCACCACGCTGATGGTTGCACGCTATGCGGTGAACACCCTGAAGGAAGTGGAAACCAGCCTGAGCCGCTTTGAGCAGAACGGTATTGAGGTGAAAGGGGTCATTCTGAACTCCATCTTCCGCCGTGCGACGGGTTATCAGGATTACGGCTACTACGAGTACGAATACAAGTCTGACTCTAAATAACAAAACACACCCCACACCCCTCACCCTAACCCTCTCCCCTGAGGGGAGAGGGGACTGCCTGGTGCGGTCTTTCACCCTCTCCCCTCCGGGGAGAGGGTCGGGGTGAGGGGCAGGAGGAATACATGAGCACACAACGCCCTTTGATTTCTATCTATATGCCGACATGGAATCGTCAGCAGCTGGCGATCCGCGCGATTAAATCGGTCCTGCGTCAGGATTACGATAACTGGGAACTGATTATCGTGGATGACTGTTCCTCCTCTTACGAACAGCTGCAAAAGTTTGTCGAAGACCTGAACGACCCGCGCGTGGTGTACACGCACAACGCCATCAACTCCGGGGCGTGCGCGGTGCGCAATCAGGCGATTATGCAGGCGAAAGGGCAGTATCTGACCGGTATCGACGATGATGACGAATGGACGCCAAACCGTCTGTCGATCTTCCTGTCGCACAAAGCGCAGCTGGTGACCCACGCGTTTCTGTATGCCAACGACTATGTCTGTCAGGGCGAGGTCTATTCGCAGCCGGCCAGCCTGCCGCTGTATCCGAAATCACCGTATTCCCGCCGCCTGTTCTACAAGCGCAACATCATTGGCAATCAGGTATTTACCTGGGCCTGGCGCTTTAAGGAGTGTCTGTTCGATACCGAGCTGAAGGCCGCACAGGATTACGACATTTTCCTGCGGATGGTGGTGGAGTACGGCGAGCCGTGGAAGGTGGAAGAGGCCACGCAGATCCTGCACATCAACCACGGGGAGATGCAGATCACCTCGTCACCGAAAAAATTCTCGGGCTACTTCCATTTTTACCGCAAGCACAAGGACAAGTTTGACCGTGCCAGTCGGAAGTATCAGCTCTTTACCCTGTATCAGATCCGTAACAAGCGCATGAACTGGCGCACGCTGCTGACGCTGCTGTCGGTGCGTAACGGCAAGCGTCTGGCTGACGGGCTTCGGGGGAAATAATGTTTCTGGAAGATTGCCGCGCTAACAGCTGGAGCCTGCGCCCGTGCTGCATGGTTCTGGCCTACCGTATTGCGCACTTTTGCTCGGTGTGGCGCAAAAAAAATGTGCTGAACAATATCTGGGCCGCGCCGGTGCTGGTGCTGTACCGCATCATCACCGAATGCTTTTTTGGCTATGAAATTCAGGCCGCTGCCACCATTGGCCGCCGCTTTACCATTCATCACGGCTATGCGGTTGTCATCAACAAGTTCGTCGTCGCGGGTGATGATTTCACCATTCGCCACGGGGTGACAATCGGCAACCGTGGGCCAGACAGCCTGGCCTGCCCGGTGATTGGCAATAACGTCGAGCTGGGCGCCAACGTGGTGATGATCGGGGAGATTACCGTGGGCAATAACGTGACGGTTGGCGCAGGCAGCGTGGTGCTGGACAGCATTCCGGACAATGCGCTGGTGGTGGGCGAGAAAGCCCGCGTGAAGGTGATTAAATGAACATTCTGCAATTTAACGTACGCCTCGCAGAGGGCGGGGCGGCAGGCGTAGCGCTGGATCTGCACCAGCGCGCGCTGCAAAAAGGATTACAGTCGCGCTTTGTTTACGGTTACGGCAAGGGCGGCAAGAAAAGCGTCAGCCATGATAACTATCCGCAGGTGTTGAAGCAGACGCCACGTCTGACCTCCATCGCCAATATTGCGCTGTTCCGCCTGTTTAACCGCGACCTGTTCGGCAACCTGAATAATCTCTACCGCACCGTCACCCGCACCCGCGGGCCGGTTGTGCTGCACTTCCACGTGCTACACAGCTACTGGCTGAATCTGGAAGAGGTGGTAGCGTTTTGTGGCAAAGTGAAGGCGCACAAGCCGGACACCCGTTTCGTCTGGACGCTACACGACCACTGGAGCGTGACCGGACGCTGCGCCTTTACCGACGGCTGCGAAGGCTGGAAAGATAACTGCCAGAAATGCCCTACGCTCAGCAACTATCCGCCGGTGAAGGTCGATCGCGCGCATCAGCTGGTTGAGGGCAAGCGTCAGCTGTTCCGCGACATGCTCTCGCTCGGCTGCACCTTTATCTCTCCAAGCCAGCACGTGGCAGATGCTTTTAATAGCCTGTACGGAGCAGGGCGCTGCCAGATTATCAATAATGGTATTGATGTGGCGACGGAAGAGATCCTGGCCGAACTGACGCCCGTAGCCATTACCACCGGCAAGCCGAAAATTGCGGTCGTCGCCCATGACCTGCGCTACGACGGCAAAACCAACCAACAGCTGGTGCGCGACATGATGGCGCTCGGCGACAAAATTGAGCTGCATACCTTCGGCAAATTCTCGCCGTTCGAAGGCGCTAACGTGGTGAATCACGGGTTTGAAACCGACAAGCGCAAACTGATGAGCGCGCTCAACGGTATGGACGCGCTGGTGTTCAGCTCCCGCGTGGACAACTACCCGCTGATCCTGTGCGAAGCGCTGTCCATTGGCGTGCCGGTCATTGCCACCCACAGCGACGCGGCGCGCGAAGTGCTGGAGAAATCGGGCGGTAAAACCTTCAGTGAGAACGAGGTGCTGCCGCTGGTGCAGCTGTCGAAGGCCGATATCGCGCAGGCTGTTTTTGGCACGGACCTGGAATCGTTCCGCAACCGCAGCCGCAAAGCGTACAGTGGACAACAGATGCTGGAGGAGTATGTCTCGTTCTATCAGAATCTGTAGTTATCTGCTGCTGCCGCTGATCTACCTGCTGGTCAACGTCAAGATTGCCCAGCTCGGTGAAAGCTTCCCAATCACCATCGTCACCTTCCTGCCGGTTCTGCTGTTGCTATACGTTGATAAGCTTAACCTCAAAAAGCTGATGATTGCGCTGGGGATCGGGTTTGGTCTGACGGCGTTTAACTACATCTTTGGTCAGTCGCTGGACGCCAGCAAATATGTCACCTCCACCATGCTGTTTGTTTATATCGTTATCATTATTGGCATGGTGTGGAGTATTCGTTTTAAAACTATCTCTCCGCACAATTATAGGAAAATCCTCAGGTTCTTTTATATTGTCGTCGGGCTGATTGTTATGCTTGCGGCATTGGAGATGGCGCAAATTATTCTCACAGGCGGCAGTAGCCTGATGGAAATAATTTCGAAATATCTTATATACAGTAACAGCTATGTACTGAACTTCATTAAGTTTGGTGGCAAGCGTACCACTGCGCTCTATTTTGAACCGGCGTTTTTTGCTCTGGCATTAATCTCAATTTGGCTCAGCATCAAACAGTTCGGTATCAAAACCCCCAAGACCGATGCTATGATTCTTGCAGGAATCGTTCTGTCAGGGTCGTTCTCAGGGGTAATGACGTTTATTCTGTTTTACCTGCTGGAGTGGGCGTTCCAGTACCTGAACAAAGAGGCGATTAAGAAAAAACTGCCGCTGGCGATCATTTCTCTGACGGTATTTTTAGTGGGCGTAATATTCGCCTTCCCGTACATTTCTGAACGTCTGGGTGATTTGGGAACGGAAGGTTCGTCGTCCTATTATCGCATCATTGGTCCACTGGTGATGGTGGGTTATTCCTTAACCCATATTGATGGCGTAGTAAGATTCGGCTCACTTTACGAATATGTTGCATCATTCGGAATCTTTAACGGTGCGGATGTCGGTAAAACCATAGACAATGGTCTGTATCTGTTAATTATCTATTTTTCCTGGTTCGCCGTACTGTTGACACTGTGGTATCTGTTTAAAGTTTTCAAAATGATGATTAACGCGTTTGGTGATAACCAGAACTTTCGCGTGCAACTTTATCTGTTCACACCGGTGTCGTTGTTTTTTACCGGGTCAATATTTAGCCCGGAATATGCATTCTTAATTGTATGTCCGTTTATTTTGCGCAAAGCGCTGAATATTACGAGCGTATGACGAAATGAGGTGATTTATGTTTCTTAGCGTCATTACTGTCGCCTTTCGTAACCACGAAGGGGTGGTAAAAACCTGGCGCTCGCTGCGCAACCTGGCGCGCGATCCGAGCCTCACCTTTGAGTGGATCGTGGTCGATGGCGGCTCGAACGACGGCACGGCGGAGTTCCTGGAAAAACTTAACGGTGAGTTCAACTTACGTTACATCAGCGAGAAAGATAAAGGCATTTACGATGCCATGAATAAAGGCATTAACATGGCGCAGGGGCGCTACGCCATCTTCCTCAATTCCGGCGACGTGTTCCATGAAGATGTGGCGCTGTTTGCACGCCAGCTGGCGCGCCAGAAAGAAGATGCCATGTTTATCGGTGATGCGCTGCTTGATTTCGGCGAGGGGAAAAAAGTCCTGCGCGGCGCGAAACCAGGCTGGTATATCTACCACAGCTTGCCGGCAAGCCATCAGGCTATTTTCTTTCCGATGAGCGGCCTGAAAAAGCAGCCTTACGATTTGCAATATAAAGTGTCATCAGATTATGCCCTGGCCGCCAGCCTGTACAAATCTGGCTACCCGTTCCGTCGAATTAAAGGACTGGTATCCGAATTTTCAATGGGCGGCGTGTCAACCTCGAATAATCTGGAATTGTGCCAGGATGCCAAAAACGTGCAACGTAAAATATTACGCGTACCGGGGTTCTGGGCGGAATTATCTTATTTCTTACGTCTGAAAACGACGGGTAAAGCGAAAGCCTTATATAACAAAGCCTGAGATATAAGGAAACGTAATGCAGGAATTAAATGGATTCTCCGTGCCGAAAGGTTTTCGGGGCGGGAGCGGTATTAAAGTTCAACTGTGGTGGGCTGTACAGGCAACGTTATTTGCCTGGTCGCCGCAAATACTGTACCGCTGGCGCGCATTTTTACTGCGTCTGTTTGGCGCAAAAATAGGAAAAAACGTAGTCATTCGTCCTTCGGTGAAAATTACTTATCCCTGGAAATTAACGCTTGGGGATTACGCCTGGGTTGGGGATGACGCGGTGTTATATACCCTTGGCGAGATTACGATTGGCGCAAATTCGGTGGTTTCACAGAAGTGTTATTTGTGCACCGGCAGCCACGATTTTATGAGCCCGCATTTTGATATTACCGCTTCGCCTGTTGTGATCGGTGAAAAATGCTGGCTGGCAACAGACGTCTTTGTTGCACCCGGTGTTTCTGTTGGCGATGGCACGGTAGTCGGTGCCCGCAGCAGCGTTTTTAAATCGCTACCGGCAAATAAAATTTGCCGTGGCAACCCCGCAGTGGTGATACGCGAACGCGTTGAAACTGATTAAATTCATAAGTAGAGGAATATAAACATGTCTAAAGTCGCTCTCATCACCGGCGTTACCGGGCAGGATGGTTCTTACCTGGCAGAGTTACTGCTGGAAAAAGGGTATGAAGTACACGGTATTAAACGTCGTGCGTCTTCATTTAACACCGAACGTGTCGATCACATTTACCAGGATCCGCATGCGGCAAACCCGAAATTCCACCTGCACTACGGCGACCTGACCGATACCTCCAACCTGACCCGCATCCTGCAGGAAGTACAGCCGGATGAAGTCTACAACCTGGGCGCGATGAGCCACGTTGCGGTTTCCTTCGAATCCCCGGAATACACCGCTGACGTGGACGCCATGGGTACGCTGCGTCTGCTGGAAGCGATTCGCTTCCTGGGTCTTGAGAAGAAAACCCGTTTCTATCAGGCATCTACCTCTGAGCTGTACGGCCTGGTGCAGGAAATTCCGCAGAAAGAGACCACGCCGTTCTACCCACGTTCTCCGTACGCGGTAGCGAAACTGTACGCTTACTGGATCACTGTGAACTACCGTGAATCCTACGGCATGTACGCCTGTAACGGCATTCTGTTCAACCACGAATCCCCACGTCGTGGCGAAACCTTCGTGACCCGTAAAATTACCCGCGCTATCGCCAACATCGCTCAGGGTCTGGAATCCTGCCTGCACCTCGGCAACATGGACTCCCTGCGTGACTGGGGCCATGCGAAAGACTACGTGAAAATGCAGTGGATGATGCTGCAGCAGGAACAGCCAGAAGACTTCGTGATCGCGACCGGCGTGCAGTACTCCGTACGTCAGTTCGTTGAGATGGCTGCGGCACAGCTGGGCATCAAGCTGCGCTTCGAAGGCACCGGCGTGGAAGAGAAGGGTATCGTTGTTTCCGTGACCGGCCACGACGCACCGGGCGTGAAGCCAGGCGACGTGATTGTTCAGGTGGATCCGCGTTACTTCCGTCCTGCTGAAGTGGAAACCCTGCTGGGCGACCCAACCAAAGCGCACGAGAAGCTGGGCTGGAAACCAGAAACCACCCTGCAAGAAATGGTATCCGAGATGGTGGCCAAAGATCTTGAAGCAGCGAAAAAACACTCCCTGCTCAAGTCCCATGGCTACGAGGTTGCCATCGCGCTGGAGTCCTGAGAATGACAAAACAACGTATTTTTGTCGCCGGTCATCGCGGAATGGTGGGTTCCGCGATTGTCCGCCAGCTTGAACAGCGGGGCGACGTTGAGGTGATTGTTCGCACCCGCGACGAGCTGAACTTGCTTGACAGCAAAGCGGTGCAGGACTTCTTCGCCAGCGAACGTATCGACCAGGTGTATCTGGCGGCGGCGAAGGTGGGCGGCATTGTCGCTAACAACACCTACCCGGCGGATTTCATCTACGAGAACATGATGATTGAGAGCAACATCATTCACGCGGCGCATCTGCACAACGTGAACAAGCTGCTGTTCCTCGGTTCATCCTGTATCTACCCAAAAATGGCGAAACAGCCGATCGCCGAGAGCGAACTGTTGCAGGGCACGCTGGAAGCCACCAACGAGCCGTACGCGATTGCCAAAATTGCCGGGATCAAGCTGTGTGAATCGTACAACCGTCAGTATAACCGCGACTATCGCTCGGTAATGCCGACCAACCTCTACGGACCGCACGACAACTTCCACCCGAGCAATTCGCACGTGATCCCGGCGCTGCTGCGTCGTTTCCACGAGGCGACTGCCGAAAACGCCCCGGACGTGGTGGTGTGGGGCAGCGGCACGCCAATGCGCGAGTTCCTGCACGTGGACGATATGGCGGCAGCCAGCATTCACGTCATGGAGCTGGATCGCGAGGTGTGGCAGGAAAACACCGAGCCGATGCTGTCGCACATTAACGTCGGGACCGGCGTGGACTGCACCATTCGTGAGCTGGCGCAGACCATCGCGCAGGTGGTGGGCTACAAAGGACGCGTGGTGTTTGATGCCACCAAACCGGACGGCACGCCGCGCAAGCTGCTGGACGTGACCCGTCTGCATCAGCTTGGCTGGTATCACGAGGTCTCACTGGAGCAGGGGCTGGCCAGCACCTACCAGTGGTTCCTGGAAAACCAGCACCGCTTCCGGGGGTAATGATGTTTTTAAGTCAGGAAGATTTTGCCACGGTGGTGCGTTCCACTCCGCTCATCTCAATTGATTTGATCGTGGAGAACGAACGCGGCGAGTTCTTGCTGGGGAAACGAACCAATCGTCCTGCACAGGGCTTCTGGTTCGTGCCCGGCGGGCGCGTGCAGAAGGATGAGACGCTAAGCGATGCGTTCGAGCGTCTCACTCTGGCGGAACTGGGCCTGCAACTGCCGATGGCAGCGGGCCAGTTTTACGGGGTCTGGCAGCACTTCTATGACGATAACTTTTCGGGCACCGGGTTCACCACGCACTATGTCGTGCTGGGGTTCCGCCTGAAGGTGAGTGAGGCAGACCTGCGTCTGCCTGATTCTCAGCATGACGATTACCGCTGGTTAACGCCAGAGGCGCTGCTGGCAAGCGACAACGTCCATGACAACAGTCGGGCGTACTTCCTTGCGGAACGTCAGGCCGAGGTGCCAGGCCTATGAAAATCCTCGTCTACGGAATTAACTACTCGCCGGAGCTTACCGGTATCGGGAAATACACCGGCGAGATGGTCGAGTGGATGGCGAGCCAGGGACATGACGTGCGGGTGATTACCGCCCCGCCGTATTACCCGGAGTGGAAGGTAGGCGAACGCTATTCCAGCTGGCGCTACCGCCGCGAAGAGGGGACTGCGACCGTCTGGCGCTGCCCGCTCTACGTGCCGAAACAGCCCTCGACGCTGAAACGTTTAATTCATCTGGGCAGCTTTGCCCTGAGCAGTTTTTTCCCGCTGATGGCGCAACGTCGCTGGAAGCCGGATCGCATCATCGGCGTGGTGCCGACGCTGTTCTGCACGCCAGGCATGCGCCTGCTGGGAAAACTCTCCGGCGCGCGCACCCTGCTGCACATTCAGGATTATGAAGTGGACGCCATGCTCGGGCTGGGGATGGCCGGGAAAGGCAAGGGCGGCAAGGTGGCGAAGCTCGCCAGCGCCTTTGAGCGCAGCGGCCTGCACAACGTGGATTACGTCTCGACCATCTCGCGCTCGATGATGAACAAGGCGCAGGAGAAGGGTGTCCCGGCGGAGAAGGTGATCTTCTTTCCGAACTGGTCCGAAGTGGCGCGTTTCCGTGATGTGAGAGACCAGGATGCGCAGGCGTTACGCGCGCAGCTCGGTTTGCCTGAAGATCAAAAAATCATTCTTTACTCAGGCAACATCGGTGAAAAACAGGGGCTGGAGAGCGTGATTGACGCCGCGCTTCAGCTGAGCGAACACCCGTGGATGTTCGTGATAGTCGGGCAGGGCGGCGGTAAAGCGCGGCTGGAAAAAATGGCCAGCGAGCGCGGACTGACCAACATCCGCTTCTTCCCGCTTCAGTCTTATGACGCGCTGCCCGCGCTGCTGAAAATGGCAGATTGCCATCTGGTGGTGCAAAAACGCGGCGCGGCGGATGCGGTGCTGCCGTCCAAGCTGACCAACATTCTGGCAGTGGGCGGAAATGCGGTGATTACGGCAGAAGCCGCAACAGAATTAGGCCAGCTGTGCAACAGCTACCCGGGCATTGCCGTTTGCGTAGAGCCAGAATCGGTTCCTGCGCTGGTGACCGGAATTGAGCAGGCACTCGCCATGCCAAAAGAGAACACGGTGGCACGTGAATATGCCGAACGCACGCTCGAGAAAGAGAACGTGCTGAGCCAATTTATTGCAGATATACGGGGATAAATCATGAGTCAAACCACTTTGTATCCGGTCGTAATGGCGGGTGGATCCGGGAGCCGGTTGTGGCCACTGTCCCGCGTGCTTTATCCAAAACAATTTCTGTGTCTGAAGGGCGACCTCACCATGCTGCAAACGACGGTTAACCGTCTGCACGGCGTGGAGTGTGAAAGCCCGGTAGTGATCTGTAACGAGCAGCACCGCTTTATCGTTGCCGAGCAACTGCGCCAGCTGAATAAACTGACCGAAAATATCATTCTGGAGCCTGCCGGACGCAACACCGCGCCTGCTATTGCTCTTGCGGCGCTGGCGGCAAAACGCAGCAGCCCGGACTGCGACCCGCTGATGCTGGTGCTGGCGGCTGACCACGTTATTCAGCAGGAAGACGCCTTCCGCGACGCGGTTCGCGCGGCGATTCCTTACGCTGAGAACGGCAAGCTGGTGACCTTCGGCATCGTGCCGGATCTCCCGGAAACCGGCTATGGCTACATTCGCCGCGGCAGCGTTACGCCTGGTGAAGGCGACAGCGTGGCCTTTGACGTGGCGCAGTTTGTCGAAAAACCGAATCTGGAAACCGCCCAGGCCTACGTGGCCAGCGGTGAATACTACTGGAACAGCGGTATGTTCCTGTTCCGCGCCGGTCGCTACCTGGAAGAGCTGGAAAAATATCGCCCGGATATCTTAAATGCCTGCGAAAAAGCGATGGCGGTGGTGGATCCGGATCTTGATTTTATCCGCGTGGACGAAGAAGCCTTCCTCGCCTGTCCGGAAGAATCCATTGACTATGCGGTGATGGAACGTACGGCAGATGCGGTAGTGGTGCCGATGGATGCGGGCTGGAGCGACGTTGGCTCCTGGTCGTCACTGTGGGAGATTAGCGCCCATACCCCGGAGGGTAACGTCCATCACGGTGATGTGATCAGCCACAAAACGGAAAACAGCTACGTCTACGCCGAATCTGGCCTTGTCACCACGGTAGGGGTGAAAGATCTGGTGGTCGTGCAGACCAAAGACGCGGTGCTGATTGCCGACCGTAATGCCGTGCAGGACGTTAAAAAAGTGGTGGAGAAGATCAAGGCCGATGGCCGCCACGAACACCATATTCACCGCGAAGTCTACCGCCCGTGGGGCAAATATGACTCCATTGACGCCGGCGAGCGTTACCAGGTGAAACGCATCACCGTGAAGCCGGGTGAAGGGCTGTCGGTGCAGATGCACCATCACCGCGCCGAACACTGGGTAGTGGTGGCGGGAACCGCCAAAGTGACCATCAACGGTGAAGTGAAGCTGCTGGGTGAAAACGAATCCATTTATATTCCGCTGGGTGCCACGCACTGCCTGGAAAACCCGGGGAAAATTCCACTCGACTTAATTGAGGTGCGTTCCGGCTCTTATCTGGAAGAGGACGATATCGTGCGCTTCCAGGACCGCTACGGGCGGGTGTAGCGCCGTCTTAACGCCGGATGGCGCTTCGCTTATCCGGCCTACGAATGAATAAAAAACAATTAAGCCTGTTAACGGGCGGGCCAACTGTTGCCTGAAAAAGGGGTCATCATGGAAAAATTAACCTGTTTTAAAGCCTACGATATTCGCGGCAAGCTGGGCGAAGAGCTGAACGAAGACATTGCGTGGCGCATCGGCCGCGCGTACGGCGAATACCTGAAACCACAAACTATCGTGCTGGGTGGCGACGTGCGTCTCACCAGCGAATCCCTGAAGCTGGCGCTGGCGAAAGGGCTACAGGACGCGGGCGTCGACGTGCTGGACATTGGCCTTTCCGGTACCGAAGAGATCTATTTTGCCACCTTCCACCTGGGCGTGGACGGCGGTATCGAAGTGACGGCCAGCCATAACCCGATGGACTACAACGGCATGAAGCTGGTGCGCAAGGGCGCGCGTCCTATCAGCGGCGATACCGGCCTGCGCGACGTGCAGCGTCTGGCCGAGGCCAACGACTTCCCACCGGTGAACGAAGCGAAGCGCGGCAGCTATAAGCAGATCAACCTGCAAAAAGAGTACATCGACCACCTGCTGGGCTACATCAACGTGGCGAACCTCAAACCGCTGAAGCTGGTGATTAACTCCGGCAACGGCGCGGCAGGCCCGGTTGTCGATGCACTTGAAGCCCGCTTTAAGGCGCTGAACGTGCCGGTGACCTTCGTCAAAGTGCACAACACGCCAGACGGCAACTTCCCGAACGGTATTCCTAACCCGCTGCTGCCGGAGTGCCGCGACGACACCCGCAACGCGGTGATTGAGCACGGCGCCGATATGGGTATCGCCTTTGACGGCGATTTCGACCGCTGCTTCCTGTTCGACGAGAAAGGGCAGTTTATCGAAGGCTATTACATTGTCGGTCTGCTGGCGGAAGCGTTCCTTGAGAAAAACCCGGGGGCGAAGATCATTCATGATCCGCGCCTCTCCTGGAACACCGTCGACGTGGTGAAGGCCGCGGGCGGCGAGCCGGTGATGTCCAAAACCGGCCACGCGTTTATCAAAGAGCGTATGCGCGAGGAAGACGCCATCTACGGCGGCGAGATGAGCGCCCACCACTATTTCCGTGATTTTGCCTACTGCGACAGCGGGATGATCCCGTGGCTGCTGGTAACCGAGCTGCTGTGCCTGAAAGGACAGAGCCTGGGCGAACTGGTGCGCGACCGCATGGCGGCGTTCCCGGCGAGCGGGGAGATCAATAGCAAACTGGCACAGCCAGCCGAGGCCATCGCCCGCGTCGAACAGCACTTTGCCATTCATGCGCTGGAGATTGACCGTACCGACGGTATCAGCATGGCGTTCCCGCAGTGGCGCTTCAACCTGCGCTCTTCCAACACTGAGCCGGTGGTGCGCCTGAACGTTGAGTCCCGGGCCGATACCGCGCTGATGGAAGCCCGAACGAAGGACATTCTGGCGCTGTTGAATCAGTAAAAAGAAAACCTTACCCCTCACCCTAACCCTCTCCCCAAAGGGGAGAGGGAACTTGAACACCCTCTCCCCTTTGGGGAGAGGGCCGGGGTGAGGGGCGAGGGGAAAGGTTTAGAACTAAAGGAACAACGATGACAAATCTAAAAAAGCGCGAGCGAGCGAGAACGAATGCATCGTTAATCTCTATGGTGCAGCGTTTTTCTGATATCACCATCATGGTCGGCGGACTGTGGGCGGTGTGTTGGGTCAGCGGGCAGTCGTTCTTATACATGCACTTGCTGATGGCGTTGATTGCGCTGGTGGTGTTTCAGATGATCGGCGGCATGACCGATTTCTATCGTTCATGGCGTGGCGTCAAAATGACCACCGAACTGATGCTGCTGCTCCAGAACTGGACCTTAAGCCTGATTTTCAGCGCAGGCCTGGTGGCGTTCAGCCATGATTTTGATAATCGGCTTGTGACCTATCTCTGCTGGTATCTGTTAACCAGCGTTGGCATGGTGGTCTGCCGCTCGCTGATCCGCTTTGGCGCGGGCTGGCTGCGCAACCGTGGGTATAACCGTCGCTTTGTTGCCGTGGCGGGCGACCTGCCGGTGGGACAGGTGTTGCTCGACAGCTTCCGCAAAGAGCCGTGGTTAGGTTTTGAAGTGGTGGGGGTTTATCACGACGCGAAGCCCGGCGGCGTACCATCTGACTGGGCGGGCAGCTACGAACAGCTGATAGAAGACGCGAAAGCCGGCAAAATTCACAACGTCTACATCGCCATGCAGATGAAAGATGAATCCCGCATCAAGACACTGATGCGCGAGCTTGCCGATACCACCTGCTCGGTGATCCTCATCCCTGACGTGTTTACCTTCAATATTCTCCACTCCCGTATTGAAGAGGTGAACGGGGTACCGGTTGTTCCGTTGTACGACACGCCGCTGTCTGGGATTAACCGCGTGCTGAAGCGCGTGGAGGATATCGTACTTTCGTCCCTGATCCTGCTGCTCATCTCCCCGGTGCTGTGCTGCATTGCGCTGGCGGTGAAGCTCAGCTCTCCGGGGCCGATCATCTTCCGTCAGACCCGCTACGGCATGGACGGTAAGCCGATCATGGTGTGGAAATTCCGCTCCATGAAGGTGATGGAGAACGACAAGGTGGTGACCCAGGCGACGCAGAACGATCCGCGCGTCACCCGCGTGGGTAACTTCCTGCGCCGTACCTCGCTCGATGAGCTGCCGCAGTTCATCAACGTGTTCACCGGCGGGATGTCCATCGTCGGGCCTCGTCCTCACGCCGTGGCCCATAACGAGCAGTACCGTACCCTGATTGAAGGCTACATGCTGCGCCATAAGGTGAAGCCAGGCATCACCGGCTGGGCGCAGATCAACGGCTGGCGCGGCGAGACCGACACGCTGGAAAAAATGGAAAAACGCATCGAGTTCGATCTGGAGTACATCCGCGAGTGGAGCCTCTGGTTCGATATCAAGATTGTTTTTCTGACCATTTTCAAAGGCTTCGTGAATAAAGCGGCGTACTAAGATGAGCTTACGAGAAAAAACCATCAGCGGCGCAAAATGGTCAGCCATGGCCACCATCGTCATCATTGGCCTCGGCCTGGTGCAGATGACGGTGCTGGCGCGCATTATTGATAACCACCAGTTCGGCCTGCTGACGGTCTCGCTGGTGATTATCGCGCTGGCCGATACGCTGTCTGACTTCGGTATCGCCAACTCGATTATCCAGCGCAAAGAGATTAGCCACCTGGAGCTGACCACGCTCTACTGGCTGAACGTCGGGCTGGGTATCTTCGTCTTTGTGCTGGTGTTCCTGCTGAGCGATGTGATTGCCAGCGTGCTGCATAACCCGGACCTGGCGCCGCTGATGCGCGCACTGTCGTTTGCTTTCGTGGTGATCCCGCACGGGCAGCAGTTCCGCGCGCTGATGCAGAAAGAGCTGGAGTTCAACAAGATCGGCATGATTGAAACCAGCGCCGTGCTGGCGGGCTTTACCTTCACCGTTGTCAGCGCCCATTTCTGGCCGCTGGCGATGACCGCCATTCTCGGCTACCTCGTTAACTCTGCCGTGCGCACGCTGCTGTTTGGCTTCTTTGGCCGCAAGATTTATCGCCCGGGACTGCATTTTTCACTGGCGTCTGTTTCATCCAACCTGCGCTTCGGCGCGTGGCTGACGGCAGACAGCATTATCAACTATGTGAATACTAACCTCTCTACGCTGGTGCTGGCGCGCATTCTGGGCGCGAGCGTCGCGGGCGGCTACAACCTGGCGTATAACGTCGCGGTTGTCCCACCGATGAAGCTCAACCCCATCATTACCCGCGTGCTGTTCCCGGCGTTCGCCAAAATTCAGGACGATACCGAGAAGCTGCGCGTAAACTTTTACAAGCTGCTCTCCGTGGTGGGGATCATCAACTTCCCGGTACTGCTGGGGCTGATGGTGGTCGCCAGCAATTTCGTACCGCTGGTGTTTGGCGAGAAGTGGAACAGCATCATCCCGATCCTGCAACTGCTGTGCGTTGTGGGGCTGCTGCGCTCGGTGGGGAATCCAATTGGTTCTCTGCTGATGGCGAAGGCGCGCGTGGATATCAGCTTCAAGTTCAACGTGTTTAAAACCTTCCTGTTTATTCCGGCAATTATTGTGGGCGGGCACATGGCGGGCGCCATTGGCGTGACGCTCGGCTTCCTGTTGGTGCAGATCGTCAATACCGTGCTGAGCTACTTCGTGATGATCAAACCGGTGCTGGGCTCCAGCTACCGTCAGTACATTCTCAGCCTGTGGCTGCCGTTTTATCTCTCCTTACCGACTCTGGCGGTGAGCTACGGCCTGGGCGTGGTGCTCAACGGGCATCTGCCGCTGGCGGCGCTGCTTGCGGTGCAGGTCGCGGCAGGCGCGCTGGCATTCGGCGTGATGATTGTACTGTCACGCAATGCACTGGTGGTTGAGATAAAGCGCCAGTTTTGCAGTAACGAAAAAATGAAAACGCTGCTTCGCGCAGGCTAATTTTACGAGGCCATTATGAAATTACTTATTCTTGGCAACCATACCTGCGGCAACCGTGGCGACAGCGCCATCCTGCGCGGTTTATTGGATGCAATTAACACCCTTAAGCCTGAGACAGAAGTGGATGTGATGAGCCGTTATCCGGTCAGCTCATCCTGGTTACTGAACCGCCCGGTGATGGGCGACCCGCTCTACAGCCAGATGAAACAGCACAACAACGCTGCGGGCGTGATGGGGCGCGTGAAGAAAGTACTGCGTCGCCGCTACCAGCATCAGGTGCTGCTTTCTCGCGTAACCGACACCGGCAAGCTGCGCAACATCGCCATCGCGCAGGGCTTTACCGATTTCGTGCGTCTGCTGTCCGGCTATGACGCCATTATTCAGGTGGGCGGCTCGTTCTTCGTCGACCTGTACGGCGTGCCGCAGTTTGAGCATGCACTCTGCACCTTCATGGCGAAAAAACCGCTGTTTATGATCGGCCACAGCGTCGGGCCGTTCCAGGATCCGCAGTTCAACCAGCTGGCGAACTATGTCTTCGGCCACTGTGACGCGCTGATCCTGCGCGAATCGGTCAGCCTCGACATGATGAAGCGTAGCGAAATCGACACCACCAAAGTGGAGCACGGCGTAGACACCGCCTGGCTGGTGGATCATCAGGATGACAGCTTCCAGGCCAGCTACGCGGTACAGCACTGGCTGGACGTGGCGGCAAAACAGAAAACCGTCGCCATTACCCTGCGTGAACTTGCGCCCTTCGATAAACGCCTCGGCACGACTCAGGCGGCGTATGAAAAAGCCTTTGCCGAGGTGGTGAACCGCGTGCTGGACAGCGGTTACCAGGTGCTGGCGCTTTCCACCTGTACCGGTATCGACAGCTACAACAAAGATGACCGCATGGTGGCGCTCAACCTGCGCAACCTGGTCAACGACCCATCCCGCTACCACGTGGTGATGGACGAGCTGAACGACCTGGAGATGGGCAAGCTGCTCTCCGCCTGCGAACTGACCGTGGGCACGCGTCTGCACTCAGCCATTATCTCGATGAACTTCGGCACGCCAGCCATCGCCATCAACTACGAGCACAAGTCTGCAGGCATTATGCAGCAGCTCGGTATGCCGGAAATGGCCGTCGATATTCGTCATCTGCTGGACGGATCGCTGGGTGCGATGGTGGGCGACACGCTCGGCCAGCTGCCTGCGATCAACGAACGTCTGGCGGTGGCGGTGAAAGCCGAACGCGAAAAAGGTATTGGCATGGTGAAATCCGTCCTCGACCGCGTCCGGGAGGGGAAATGAAGGTTGGTTTCTTCTTACTGAAATTTCCGCTGTCGTCTGAAACTTTTGTGCTGAACCAAATCACCGCGTTTATCGATATGGGGTATGACGTGGAGATTATCGCCCTGCAAAAGGGCGATACGCAAAACACCCATGCGGCGTATACCCAGTATGGGCTGGAGGCGAAAACCCGCTGGTTGCAGGACGAACCCACCGGACGGATGAACAAACTGCGCCATCGCGCTGGCCAGACGCTGCGCGGCCTTCATCGCGCCTCGACGTGGCGGGCGCTGAATATGTCGCGCTATGGGGCGGAGGCCCGCAACCTGATCTTATCCGCCATTTGCGGGCAAACGGCCCAGCCGTACCGGGCCGATGTCTTTATCGCTCACTTTGGCCCGGCTGGCGTCACGGCGGCAAAACTGCGTGAGCTGGGGGTGATTGACGGCAAAATCGCCACGATTTTCCACGGTATCGATATCTCCAGCCGTGAAGTGCTGAACCACTACACGCCGGAATATCAGCAGCTGTTTCGCCGTGGTGACATGATGCTGCCGATAAGCGACTTGTGGGCCGGACGCCTGAAAACCATGGGGTGCCCGAGCGAGAAAATCACCGTTTCACGCATGGGCGTGGACATGGAACGCTTCACCCAGCGACCGGTCAAGGTGCCGGGCAAGCCGCTGCAAATTATCTCTGTTGCCCGCCTGACCGAAAAGAAAGGGCTGCACGTAGCCATCGAAGCTTGTCGGCAACTGAAGGCGCGCGGTGTGGACTTCCACTACCGCATCCTGGGTATCGGGCCGTGGGAGCGTCGCCTGCGCACGCTGATTGAACAGTATCAGCTGGAAGACGTGGTGGAGATGCCGGGCTTCAAGCCGAGCCACGAAGTGAAAGCCATGCTCGACGAGGCGGATGTGTTCCTGCTGCCTTCCGTAACCGGCGCCGACGGCGATATGGAAGGCATTCCCGTGGCGCTGATGGAGGCGATGGCGGTCGGCATTCCGGTGGTCTCGACGTTACACAGCGGCATCTCGGAGCTGATCACCTCTGAGCATTCCGGCTGGCTGGTTCCTGAAAACAATGCGCTGGCGCTGGCGGACCGTCTGGCCGCGTTCAGCGATATCGATCAGCAGACGCTGATCCCTGTGCTGCAAAATGCGCGGCAAAAAGTTGAAGCAGAATTCAATCAGCAGGTGATAAATCGCCAGTTAGCGAGCCTGCTGCAAACGCTGTAACGCTGAGGTTGTATGCTGAATAAGATCACCCGACGCCGATTTGTCTCTTCTTTATCCGTCCTGGCTGCCATGCCGCTGCTGTCGCCCCGCGCTGTGCGGGCGGCAACCGGGAAGACGGTTTCTGTCGATCGCTACAACAATAACGACTGGATCGCCGCCTTTAAGCAGGCATTTACCGAGGGCGATACCGTTGTTGTTCCCGCCGGGTTTACCTGTGAAAACATCAATACCGGCATTTTCATTCCTGATGGCAAAACCCTGCTGATCCGCGGTGCGCTGAAGGGCAACGGCCGCGGACGATTTGTACTCCAGGAAGGCTGCAAGGTCATTGGGGAAGGAGAAGGGCGCACGCATAACATCACGCTGGACGTGCGTGGCTCCGACTGTGTCATTAAAGGGCTGGCGATGAGCGGCTTCGGCCCCGTCACCCAGATCTACATCGGCGGTAAAAAGCGGCGAGTGATGCGCAACCTGCTCATCGATAACATTACCGTGACGCAAGCCAACTACGCGATCTTACGTCAGGGGTTCCACAATCAGGTGGACGGTGCGCGCATTACCAATAGTAAATTCAGCCACTTGCAGGGTGACGCGATTGAGTGGAACGTGGCGATTAACGACCGCAACATCCTGATCTCTGACCACGTGATCGATAACATCAACTGCACCAACGGCAAGATCAACTGGGGCATAGGCATTGGGCTGGCCGGCAGTACGTACGACAATGATTATCCGGAACAGCAGACCGTTAAAAACTTCGTGGTGGCAAATATCACCGGCAGCAACTGTCGGCAGCTGGTGCATGTCGAAAACGGTAAACACTTTGTGATCCGTAATATCAAGGCCAGCAATATTACTCCTGACTTCAGTAAAAAGGCCGGAATTGATAACGCGACGGTAGCTATTTATGGCTGTGATAATTTCGTTATTGATAATGTCGATATGGTCAACAGCGCCGGAATGCTAATTGGCTATGGCGTGATCAAGGGCGATTATCTGTCGATACCGCAGAACTTCAAACTTAACGATATTCGCCTGGATAACCGACAGCTTGCCTATAAGCTGCGCGGGATACAGATTTCCTCCGGCAATGCCACGTCGTTTGTTGCCATCACCAACGTTGAGATGCAGCGGGCAACGCTTGAGCTGCATAACAAACCCCAGCACCTTTTCTTACGTAATATCAACGTGATGCAGGAGTCAACGACGGGACCGGCCCTGAAGATGAACTTCGATTTGCGCAAAGATGTGCGCGGGAAGTTTATGGCTAAAAACGAGACGTTGCTGTCGCTTGCGAACATAAAAGCGGTTAATGAAAAGGGGCAGAGCTCGGTGGATATTGATCGCGTTGATCAACACGTGGTGAATACGGAACGGTTGAATTTTGCGCTGCCGCACAGTTGACGGTGGAAGCCTTAGGCGTATGCCATTCAATCTGATGTAACCCCTAAAAATTTGTTACTGAATTCAGCGGTTTTAAGGTTTATAATCCATGGCATTACTTTGCAATATTCAGTTTATCAATAACGGTGCCTCAGGGAAGAACGCGATTACCGGGGGGTTGCCAAACACACATAACGCATTGAGTGGTGTATGAACGATAAGGTTTTGTTTATTGGCGCATCTGGATTTGTCGGGACTCGATTGATCGAAATTACTCGGAATGAGTTTGACGTTACTAACTTTGACAAACAGCAGAGTCATTTCTACCCGGACATCACCGTTTCTGGTGATGTTCGTAATCAGGAGCAACTCGATAAGGCGCTTACTGGATTTGAGACTGTCGTGCTGCTCGCGGCTGAACACCGTGATGACGTTAGTCCAACATCACTCTACTATGATGTAAACGTGCAGGGAACACGTAACGTATTGTCTGCTATGGAAAAAAATAACGTTAAGAACATTATTTTTACCAGTTCTGTGGCTGTGTATGGTCTTAACAAAGTGAACCCTGATGAATCCCATCTCCATGATCCTTTCAACCATTACGGCAAAAGCAAATGGCAAGCGGAAGAAGTTCTGCGCGAGTGGTTTAATAAAGCTCCAGAGGAAAGATCCCTGACAATTGTCCGGCCTACGGTCATCTTTGGTGAGCGTAACCGTGGCAATGTGTACAACCTGCTTAAGCAGATTGCAGGGGGTAAATTCGCCATGGTAGGCGCTGGAACCAACTATAAGTCAATGGCTTATGTCGGTAACATTGTTGAATTTATCAAATTTAAGCTGACCAATGTTAAGCCGGGTTATGATGTCTACAACTATGTAGACAAACCAGACCTGAGCATGAATCAGCTAGTCTCAGAAGTTGAGAAGAGCCTCAATAAACAAATCCCTTCAGTTCATCTCCCTTACCCGCTTGGAATGTTAGGTGGGTATTGCTTTGATATTCTTAGCAAAGTTACCGGGAAGAGATATGCAATAAGCTCTGTGCGCGTGAAGAAATTCTGTGCAACTACACAGTTTGACGCGACCAAGGTACACAGCTCTGGATTTAAAGCGCCTTATACCTTATCTCAAGGTCTGGACCGTACGCTGAAGTATGAGTTCGTTCATGAGAAGAAAGATGACATCACGTTCGTATCTGAATAATGCCTCAAAGGTTGCGATTTGTCGGAAACAGAGGGCTGTGCGATTTTCGCGACAGGGTTTCCGATAATTCTGGGTCACACTTAATGCATACTCATGTTTAGTAATGTAAGTTTTAACGCGAAACGTGATTTGCATAAG
Source organism: Enterobacter cloacae complex sp. IR5428 (assembly GCF_049238585.1). Taxonomy (NCBI): domain Bacteria; kingdom Pseudomonadati; phylum Pseudomonadota; class Gammaproteobacteria; order Enterobacterales; family Enterobacteriaceae; genus Enterobacter; species Enterobacter cloacae complex sp. IR5428. The sequence goes on from NZ_JBMKHV010000018.1 coordinate 62,530, forward strand.
GCGTAGTAGACTTCTTGATCGGGCAATTTTCCTGATTAGGTCTATACTTCGTCAACCATTTTAAGGTGGAAGATAAAATGACCAATTTGAAAGCAGTTATACCGGTAGCGGGTCTGGGCATGCACATGTTGCCCGCCACAAAGGCCATTCCTAAAGAGATGCTGCCGATCGTTGACAAGCCGATGATTCAATACATCGTCGACGAGATTGTTGCTGCTGGGATTAAAGAGATCGTTCTGGTGACGCACTCTTCTAAGAACGCCGTCGAGAACCACTTCGACACCTCTTATGAACTCGAAGCGCTTCTTGAGCAGCGCGTTAAGCGTCAGCTTCTGGCAGAAGTTCAGTCTATCTGTCCTCCTGGTGTGACCATCATGAACGTGCGTCAGGCGCAGCCGCTGGGTCTGGGCCACTCAATCCTCTGCGCGCGGCCAGTGGTGGGCGATAACCCGTTCATCGTGGTTCTGCCGGACATCATTATTGATACCGCTTCCGCCGATCCGCTGCGTTACAACCTGGCGGCAATGGTGGCACGTTTCAATGAAACGGGCCGTAGCCAGGTGCTGGCGAAACGTATGAAGGGCGATCTCTCCGAGTATTCTGTTATTCAGACTAAAGAGCCACTGGAGACGGAAGGGCAGGTGAGCCGTATCGTTGAATTTATCGAAAAACCCGATCAGCCGCAGACCCTGGACTCCGACCTGATGGCAGTCGGCCGTTATGTGCTGAATGCGGATATCTGGGCTGAGCTGGAAAAAACTGAGCCGGGTGCCTGGGACCGTATCCAACTGACCGATGCGATTGCTGAGCTGGCGAAGAAGCAGTCGGTTGATGCGATGCTGATGACCGGCGATAGCTATGACTGCGGTAAGAAAATGGGGTATATGCAGGCGTTTGTGAATTATGGATTGCGAAACATGAAAGAAGGGCAGAAATTACGTGAATTTGTCTTTAATTTGTTAAACAAAAGCAGTTAACATATCTGCTTAAGGTTCGGTGGTGAGGTCGTGCCACCGAATCTTTTTGGAAAAATGTTCGAACTACCAATACCTCCACTGCGAGGTTACTTATATCCAGTACATTGGTAACTGTTAAGCCAAGGGCGGTAGCGTCGCTTTTTTGAGCTCGATCAAAATGACTATTATTAATTTTATTTTTCCCCAACATGAAAATCTTCCTGAAATAAATCATTATATTGCTTATTTTTCTATGCAAGGTATCGTATGTTTTAAAAATTCGAAGGTAATGCCACGGACTATAGAAAAGACAGAAATGTACGTTGAATGGCATATCATGGGTACTCATTTTTACAATAGACCGCGATTTATTAATCAGGTTAACTGTAAAAGTTATTTAATCCATGAATACGCCTCCTTATCTACGGGTAAATATAAATTTATAAAATTAATAAAAGATTTAATTAAGCATAATTGCAGTCACCGCCCTGATTACCAGATATTCCTTAACGATTTTATACAATCAAAAATGGCAATAAATGGTGTGCTTGGCGAGTTAAGAGATATGGGGGTATCCGATGTTTTCATCCAGAATCGTAGCATAAATCCTGATAAATCAGTCGTGAACTATGATTTCGCCTATGTGGGTAGTATGTCAGCTGAGCGGAAACTAGAGAATTTTCTTGATTCAAAAATAATGAAAGGAAAGAGTATACTACTCATCGGCACGTCTCCAGATTATTTAATGACTAGATATGAAAATGATTTTAATATTAAATTTGCTGGGAAAGTTGAGCAATCTGAAATACCGTCTCTTCTCACCGATGTTAGAGTATGTATAAATTATGTGCCTGACGTTTACCCATATAATCGGCAGACGTCCACTAAATTAATTGAGTATCTTACGTTAGGTAAAGATGTTATAAGTAATAAATATAAATGGGTAATGGATTTTGTTATTAATAATAACTTAAATTATAAAATCATTGGTGATGAATTTATTTACATCTTCAATGATGGGAGTTACGTAGCCCCTGAGTGGACCTCTATTATATCCCATTTAAATATAACAAAAAAATTAACTAATAATGAATCTATTTAAAAATACAGCTCTTTTTAGTGCCGAAAGGTTACTACGCACAGGTCTTGGTTTTTTAGTGTCTGTTATGATTACTAAAGCATATGGTATCGAGATTTACGGTGAATATGCTTATTATTTTGCTATTGTAAATATATTTGGCGTGGCATTATCATTAGGTTTAGATGATTATTTCGTGAAATGTATTGCAGAAGGAAATAAATTACCATTTGCACTGCTTCATATAAGGATGGTTTTAAGTGGATTAGCTTTCTTCTGTTGTTGTTTGGTATTATTTTGGAAACGTGCTGGATTTGATTTCTGGATTGTTTCACTTTTATCTTGGACGTATATCTGGAATTGTTTCTATTTGTTGCTAATTATCCTTGATAAACCAAATAAATATAAAACAATACTTACTTTGATTTGTATCAGTTTGCTTTTTATTTTACTAAAATTTTTAGTATTGAATTTCGGATTCATTGTGTTTATGTGTACTACGTTGTTTGAGACGATGGTTACAACATTTATTTTATATTTATCTATTAAAGGGGTTTTTGAAGTAAAAAAAATAAATTTGCGTGTTGTTAAATCCATTATTAATTTATCGTTACCGGTCGGAATATCGTCATTATCCGTTATGTTATTTTATCGGTTTGATCAAATGATTGTTGAACATTACTTAGGTGTTAAGACATTGGGCGTATATGCTTTATCCGCAAGTATGATCCTCGCTGCAGGTTATCTTCAATCCGCATATGTTACTGGTATGTATTCAGCGATTGGTAATGCTAAGAACAATGGAAACAATATAGATATACAAAACGCACTCTTAAAAGCCTATCGCGGTGCTATTTATATCGGTCTATTTATTTATGTTGGGTATTTTATAGCTGGTCGATTTGTTATTATTTATATTTTCCCTGACTTATCCGTAAAACTGATATCTATCCTAGATGTCGGGATGCTTTCAATACTTTTTTCGGGATTGGCAGCCATTAATTCGCAATATCTCTTCTTTAATAATTATTCAAACAAACGATTAATCAGAACACTTATTGCTCTTTCATTTAACGTCGTTTGGAATATGCTATTTATTCCTAAGTTAGGAGTTATGGCGGCTGTCTGGGGTTATTTAATTACGCAAATAATTATGGGAGTACTGTTAAATATTTTCGATAAGTTAACCAGGGAGTTATTCAAATTACAATTAAAGGCCATATTTACAGTCAGGGTAAAATAAACATGAAAAGAAATATTTCTTATATTATTAAATATATTTTTTCTCCAGTTAGTTTGTTTATATATATATTGTATAAATTCAAATTAATAAATTACAAAACCTCTACGCAATTATTAGCTTTTTTCCCAGGGGTAATTGGCTTGCTAATCAGACAGTTTTATTACGAACTATCTTTAAAATCATGTGGGAAAAATTTGAGAGTTTTTTGGGGCGCGTATATAGTGTACCCCGATGTTATAATAGGAAATAATTGTACTATAGAAGAGTTTTGTATTTTAAGTAAATGTGTCTTAGGTAATGATGTTATTCTCGCCGCGAGAGTATCAATAATGAGTGGGGCAAAACACCATGATATAAATGATATAAAAAACACGTTTGGTGAAAGTAAGGCTGAATATCGAACTGTACAGTTAGGAAATAATTTATGGATCGGTACACATGCAGTCATTATGAATGATATAGGTAATAATACAGCAGTAGGAGCAGGCGCTATAGTTACAAATGTCATTCCTGATATGGTGGTTGCTGCTGGGGTTCCTGCACGTATTATAAAATATCGTGGGAAGTCATAATGCTTGCGACATTATCAAAATTATATATTCTATTGATATTGGTAATTTCACCTATTTTAACTTTATTTTCTCTTTTTGGATTACTTACTTTTTACCCCATTAGTTTCGTGGTTATTGGGTTTGGTTTGTTTTTGCTGCTATGCATTATGTTCACAGCATTGTATCGCGGAAATATTAGAGTATCATTAGATGACTACCTAATTTTAGCTTCCTTTGTGTGGTTCTTTGTAATAATAATTTTACATAGCAACCTTTATTCTTATACTGAAGACGGACGCTATATATCCGCTTTGAGATATTATTCCCCTTTCTTTATTATCTCATTGTGTTGTTATTTTATATTCAAAAAAGGTTATGATTTTTTTAGAACACGTGTTGGATTATATTCTTTAATTCTCATGTATAGTGGTCTTGCTGTCATAACTATTTTATTTTTTGATTCACAATCCTTTAAGATAGATTTTTCAAAATTAATAGACCCATCATTTGTTGGTGTCTATCAAATCGTAAGCGACAGCTTAGCATTTACAGTGATATGTATGCTGTCTCTAAGCAGAACGTCGAAAACGTTAAAAATAGTTATTATCTTAATTACTTTATTCTTTTTGCTTATACTTAATGCTCGTTCGGGATTGATTGGTTTTTTATTAGCATTATGTTTTATTTTTAATGTTAAAAAGGTTGTAAGCGAAAAACCGATATTTATTATCGTTGGGTTATTGATTGCATTAATTTCACTTGTAATACTAATCCCTGATATTGAATTTATTTCCTCTTTCTTTGAAAATTATAATAGTAGAATATACAATATTTTCTCTGGGAATTTTAGCGATGACGCATCTTTTTTGGGCAGGATGAAACTGTTACTTCATTCTTTATCTATCATTGGCGAACATCCATTTTTGGGTAGTTTCGGTTCACAGGCTGAAACAGATATCGACGGATTTGGTGTACGTTGGGGTGCTTATACGCATAATATATTTGTTTACTGGGATCAATTCGGTATCATTGGTTTCGCATTTATTGTATTTGTTCTATTAACAAGTTGGTATAATAATAAAAAACTCAAGAGAACTGCGGGAATTGATCTTTTCGCTTTAATCGTTTTAGTGCTATCTCAACAGCTTTTCTTGAAAAGTTTTACTTATTTTTATTTATTTGCAATGGCTGGACTTATTGAAGGCGCAAAATATGTTAGTAAGCATAATTATAACCACCAGAAACTCAAGTAGCTATATTGAAAAAACATTAGAAGCAATTGTATCCCAAACGTATAAGTCGTATGAAGTGCTTGTGATTGATGATGCAAGTGATGACCTTATTGAGTTGGAAAAAAAAATAGGAAATTACATCAACAAAATTACTATTAAGCTTATCAGACTGAGCACTAAAAGTAATGCTTCCGTTACACGAAACATAGGAATCAAAAATTCAGGAGGTGAAATTATTTGCTTTCTAGATGCAGATGATATTTGGTGTGAAAACAAACTACAAGTTGTTTCCGCTACTTTTGAAAAAGTTGGGAAAGAGCCTTTGATTGCATTTCACAAATCATTGAGGGGCACCTACAATGATATCGAAAACGGGAAAGCAAAGATAGTTCCTAAGACTGGGCCATCTAACAACAATATTATCGATTATCTATTAAATGAACATGGTGTTATACAAACATCTACCATAAGTATAAATAAAAATGCTGCAAAGATGTTAACATTTGATGAATCCCTTCCTCGTCATCAGGATGTTCAGTTTTGTTTTGACGCATATAAAAAAGAAGTTTCGTTCGTTTTTATAGATCAGATATTATCGCACTGGATTATTTTAGATCGCGCATTGAATGCACATACAAAGGGCGCAACTGTTGATTTTTGTGAAAAATGGCTAAACAAAAACAGAACCCTTTTAAGCGAAGAAAATATAATTAATTATCTTAGTAACGTTGTATTCTTGATTGCTATAAAAGAAAAAAATATTTTTCGAACTATTCCCATTAGTATATCCCTACTAGGTTGGAAAACAGTGATTGCTTGGAAAAAATTCTGCATTCTCGCCTGTGGTAAAATTTTAAATAAATAATGGCTATTAACATATAGAAAACCCTTCAACGAGTAAAATTAATGGCAAAAAAAATAGTATATATAATAACAAAAGCAGAAGTAGGCGGTGCTCAAAAATGGATTAAAGAGCAGAAGGACTTATTAAGCAACTGCTTCGATATCTATCTTATAACTTCAGCACCTGGCTGGCTATCTGAACAGTTTGAAGAGGACCATGTGTTTTATGTCAAAGATATTTTATCTTTTAAATCACTTCTCGCGTCTTACAAAATATCTAAAATTTTGAGAGAAATTGATGCGGCTGTAGTAATTAGTAATTCAGCAAGTGCAGGTATACATGGACGCCTTGCTAAACTTTATTTTAATCATCGCTCAATATACGTCTCTCATGGCTGGTCCTGTATTTACAATGGCGGTAGATATTCGAAAATCTTCTGCCTTATAGAAAAATTTTTATCCCTCTTTACTAACAACATTCTATGCGTGTCAAAGAAAGACCGTGAAAAAGCAATTGGCCAAATAGGAATTTCTGATTGCAAAATAATAACCATTACTAATGGTATCATGCCACTGCAATCCAGAGTAAGCGGTAGTATCCATGACCAACTGAAATTGGTTTTTGTTGGGCGGATGATCCATCCAAAACGACCTGATCTACTTCTTAATGTCGTATCTCAGTTTAATAGTGTATCTATTGACATGATAGGTGATGGACCGCTGCTGCCAACTCTCAAAGAAAAATATAAGTCCTTTAGCAACATACATTTTCTAGGAGAGGTTAAAAATTTCGAGAATTTCTACAAGTATGATGCATTTGTTCTAACTTCTGATAGTGAAGGTTTGCCTATGTCCGCACTTGAAGCTGCCTCAGTTGGGCTACCAATGTTACTAAGGAAGGTGCGAACAAGTCCCTGATATGAGATCATGTTTGTCATCTGGAGCCATGGAACAGGGTTCATCATGAGTCATCAACTTACCTTCGCCGACAGTGAATTCAGCAGTAAGCGCCGTCAGACCAG
>NZ_JBMKHV010000019.1:0-63241 GCF_049238585.1 Enterobacter cloacae complex sp. IR5428
ATTTGCCTGGCGGCTTTAGCGCGGTGGTCCCACCTGACCCCATGCCGAACTCAGAAGTGAAACGCCGTAGCGCCGATGGTAGTGTGGGGTCTCCCCATGTGAGAGTAGGGAACTGCCAGGCATCAAACAGAAAGATCCCCGTACCGGAAGGTGCGGGGTTTTTTGCTTTGTGCACGGAAAAACATGCCGGATGGCGGCTTCCCCTTATCCGGCCTACAATTGTTAAAACGATTTTAACAATGGTGCCGCTTTGACTCGTCCTTTTGATTACCAACAAGATTTTGCAAATATAAATTTTCGCGAACATCCCGAACGGTATCAGGTTGGCCGGGGTGAGCAGGGCGTATTGATGGTCGAGCCTTATAAAAGCGAAATCCTTCCACACTGGCGTTTTAAAAATTCTGAAGTCGCAGCGCGTTCGGCACAAGAGATATACGCTCTCTTTGAAGAGTACCGCAGTAAAAACGATTTTGTAGGCATGGATATGGCGCGTAAATTCATACAAATGGGCTATACCCGCGCCCGGCGATACGCGAATCATAAGGGCGGTAAAAAGTATGATGCGGAACGACAAGTCAAACCCCTCGATCACGATCCAGTGAAAGCAGAAGCAGCCGCAGTCTTCAAAAAGTGGTGGGATAAAATTCGTGCAGACGAAGATTACTTGCAGCGAAAAAAGGCCCACCAGCAGTCCTGGGGATAATTACTGCGTCCGCTAATAATTAGATAGCTGATCGAGTTCACAAAACGCAATGAAACATATTGGAAACATTTTATTTACCTAACGATTCGTTTTAAATCCGGTTTTACTGTTTGTGGGCAAAGGCCCGCAATGTGAGACAGGGGATATTAAAATGACAGAAACCGTAGCCAGTGCAGATACGGATAACACCAATTTGGCAGGTAAGGATACTCGCCGTCGGGTTTGGGCAATCGTTGGGGCCTCATCAGGAAACCTTGTAGAGTGGTTTGACTTTTACGTCTATTCATTTTGTTCACTCTACTTTGCGCATATCTTTTTCCCGTCAGGGAACACCACAACTCAGCTTTTGCAAACCGCAGGCGTTTTTGCCGCCGGGTTCCTGATGCGCCCTATCGGTGGATGGCTATTCGGCAGGATCGCGGACAGGAAAGGGCGCAAGACATCCATGCTCATCTCCGTATGCATGATGTGCGTCGGCTCGCTGGTGATTGCCTGCCTGCCCGGTTATGAGACTATCGGAACATGGGCACCGGCGTTGTTGTTGCTGGCACGTCTGTTCCAGGGGCTATCGGTCGGTGGCGAATATGGCACCAGTGCGACATACATGAGCGAAGTGGCGGTTGAAGGGCGCAAAGGTTTCTATGCATCATTCCAGTATGTAACCCTCATTGGCGGACAGCTACTGGCGTTACTGGTTGTGGTGATCCTTCAACAGATCCTTAGCGATGAAGATTTACGCGCCTGGGGCTGGCGCATTCCGTTTGCCCTGGGGGCAGCCCTGGCGGTTGTGGCGCTGTGGCTACGCCGTCAGCTTGATGAAACCTCCCAACAGGAGGTCAGGGCGCTGAAAGAAGCTGGTTCGATGAAAGGGCTGTGGCGTAACCGCAAAGCATTTTTGATGGTATTAGGCTTTACCGCCGCAGGCTCGCTAAGCTTCTATACCTTCACCACCTATATGCAAAAATATCTGGTCAACACTACGGGCATGCATGCAAACGTTGCGAGTGTCGTCATGACGGTGGCGTTACTCGTCTTTATGCTCATCCAGCCGATTGTCGGCGCGCTGTCGGACAAAATTGGTCGCCGTACCTCCATGCTGATCTTTGGCGGCATGCTAACCCTGGGTACCGTTCCGCTTTTGACGGCGCTACAGCATACAACCTCTCCGTATACCGCTTTCGCTTTAATCATGGTGGCGCTCATTATTATCAGTTTTTACACGGCAATCAGTGGCATTTTGAAAGCGGAAATGTTTCCCGCACAGGTGAGGGCGCTGGGTGTAGGCCTGTCTTATGCGGTCGCGAATGCCCTGTTCGGCGGTTCGGCGGAGTATGTCGCGCTATCGCTTAAGTCGTGGGGCAGTGAAACGACCTTCTTCTGGTATGTCACCGTAATGGGAGCGCTGGCGTTTATTGTCTCGCTGATGCTGCATCGCAAAGGAAAAGGTATCCGCCTTTAATAATGCGCCATCTGCCAGACGGCGTAGCCGGTTGTTGCCCCGGCTACGTCCCAGGCAAAATCTTTCCAGCTCCAGCCACTTCCCGAGGGGCGGCTATCCCAAAGTTCTTTTGATGCCCCCAGGCTGATGGAGAACATCAGGCCTATTGTGGCACTTCGATCCCTGCTATAACCCTGGTGCAGCGCATACTCATTACCCGCAGCGGACATCATTGCCGACGCCAGAAAGTGCTGAGCTTTATCCTGACCCGACCAGTTATCATTAGCCATATGGCTGCAACCTGTCAGCAAAAGAGGGATTATCAGGCAAGGCGTACGCATTAACAGGCTCCATAAAAAAGCCCCGTCGATGACAGGGCTCGTGTATTACAGAATGCGGCTGATGAGGCGATCGATACGGATCCGACGTAGACGGCGAATCAGCTTGCGAACTTTCACCGGGTAATCAGCGATGCTTTGCAGATCGCGATAATGACGAACCACTGTGGTATGCGTGCGTATAAGCTCCAGCTCACGATCGCGTTTCGCGGCTAACGCATGCTGAGGATCGTGAATAAGAATGGCGTTTTCCAAATCCAGACGCCAGGCGCGTGGGTTCAGGTTATTACCGGTCAGCAGCATCCACTCGTCATCAACCCACATTCCTTTGAGATGATAACTGTTATCTTCATCTTTCCAGAGGCGCACGACGAGCTGGTCCGTGTTCACATAGTACTGTAAACGGCTCAGAAAGCGGCGCAGGTTAATCTCATAGAGATAAGGCAGTGCGCCGATGATCTTGAAAGGCTGATCTTCCGGAATGAAAAAGTCGTTTGCCGTTTTATCCCCGACAATGATTTCCACCTTTTTACCATCACGCAGCAACTGAATGATATTACGCACCAGAACGGCGGGAAGGTTGAAGTAAGGGGTGCAGATGGTGAGCTTATGCTCCGCGCACGGCATCAAATGGAAGATAGTCTTGTTCAGGAGGCTGGATTTACCCAGGCCTACCAAAGGCGTAACGGATAGTTCTTCATTATTGGCATCACCCTGGAAACGATAAATCGCATCGCGCAGCTCCTGGCGGAAGGAGCGAACGTCGTTTTTGATTTCCGGGCTTTTCGGGCGATGAGGATCGTCAAGACGGTGCACACCCCGGCCATGAACCAGGTTTTTATCAACCCAGTTGAACATGATGTCGGTCATCTGCGGATTACGGATAAGATGGTAGCGATCGTAACGGTATTTATCGAGCTGATGGAGATACACATCATTCAGACTGGCGCCGCTATAAAGGACGCTGTCATCAATGATAAATCCTTTAAAATGAAGAACGCCAAGCGCTTCACGGGTATTCACCGGTACGCCATATACCGGGATATCAATACCCGGATTTTCCTGGGCCATGCGGCAATACCAGTCAGCATTGGTATTCGAGGCAGCCGCACCAATACGGCCACGCTGAGCACGGTGCCAGTCAACCAGCACGCGAACATCCAGTTCCGGACGCTGACGTTTCGCTTCATAGAGCGCGTTCAGGATCGCACGCCCACCTTCATCTTGTTCAAGATAGAGCGCCACAATGCAAATACGTCGCGTAGCGCTGGCAATCTTTTCAAGAAGCGTCTCCCGGAAATGAGCGGGAGCATAAAAGAACTCTACATCATCAACTGACTGAGAAATCTTCGGTAGTTGAGCAAGGTGTTGTTGATGTTTATTACGCTTAAATTTTGACAACATCACAGTGCGTTTCTTCTCTGTTCATTGAAGGGTTGTCTGTACCAGGCAAACAACATAAGCGGACAATGATACCCCAGTGCCGGGAAAAGTGGGTAACATTTCCAGCAGCTTACTCTTGTTTATCCGTCGAAGTCAGGCTGAGGGACAAAGAGACAATGCCTTCATCCAGCTGGATATCAACGTCAAAACCGAGCTTCCGCGCCAGGGTCACCATACCCCGATTATTTGGCATAGTAATGCCATTGAGCCGTGACAATCCGTGATCGCGCGTATAACCAATGAGTTTTTCGAGCAGCCGTCTGCCCAAACCCAAACCTTTAAGATCGGAACGTACCAGTACGGCAAACTCCGCATCCACGTTATCCGGGTCGGAAATGGCACGCGTCACGCCGAGGATCTCCTCTCCCTCTGCGGAACGGCGGACCGCCACAATCGCCATTTCTCGATCGTAGTCGATCTGGGTCATATTGGCTAAATCGTCGTGGGTAAATTCATTAATTTCGCTGAAATAGCGATAGTACAAATCTTCTTTCGTCACTTGCGAGATGAACGCTCGCAGCAGCGGCTCGTCTTCCGGCAGGATAGGACGAAACAGTGCCCGCTCTCCATTTTTCATCTCCACCCACTCTTCCAGATGGAGAGGATAAGGACGAATGGCGAGACGGCTTTCCCGGTCACCGACAAATGGCGCAATTTCCAGCGTCACGTCGAGGGCAGTGAATTCATTTCCGGAAGCGAGGAGCGGGTGGATGTCCAGGCGCTGGATCTCCGCACAGTCAACAATGAGGTTGGAGACCTTCACCAGAAACTGGCTTAACCCGGCGATATCAAGCGGCCTCAGAGCGCTTCTGCCGCGGATTTTTTTACTTTTGATGGCCTGAATAACCAAATAACGCGCCAGGTTCATGTTTAAAGGTGGAAGCGCGACAGCCGCTTGTTCTTCTGGCCGCCATTCAACGCCGCCTTCACCCAACATAATAAGTGGACCAAAAACCGGATCGTGTTCGACGACCACGCGCAGCTCCTGCGCACCTGCTCGGTTAGCCATGCTCTGCACCAGCAGGCCGTGGATCCGGGCCTGTGGCCACGTCATTTTAACGCGATCGATAATGGCATCCGCGGCCTGTTGTACTTCTGTCGCGGTGCGCAGATACAGCATGACGCCCTGAACATCCGATTTGTGCGGAATATCGGGGGAGCGCAGCTTCAGCGCGACCGGATAGCCAATCTGCTCAGCGATATGTACCGCCTCAGCGCTGTCACCGGCAATCCAGGTCGGCAGTGTTTGCATCCCATAGCTGCCAAGAATGGGTTGCACTTCATGCGTATCAAGCGAAGTGGCGCCCTCTTCGATGGCCTGTTGCAATAAACTGTGTACGTCCACCGAATTTGCTGTGAGGTTGCCCGGTAGGGCAGGCGTTTCACGCAGCTGCTTCTGGTTGCGGCGGTACTCAACCATATGCATAAACGCGGTTATGGTGCCCTCTGGCGTACGGTAGGTTGGCAACCCGGCTTCACTAAACAGACGTCGCGCTTCCTGCGAGGAGAACTCGCCGCACCAGTTGGTCAGCAGGGTGACGTATTTGCCGCGCGGATGGTTTCGGACAGCCTCAATCAGCGTTCGTGCACTTTCGCTGCCTGGCGCAACCGCGCTGGGCGAATGGATAATCATCAGCGCATCAAAGTCCTGGCTATCCAGCAAAATCGTGATCGCCTTAATGTAACGATCGCTGCTGGCATCATCGCGCAAATCGAGGGGATTATCGGGAACAACGCTTCCCGGTAACGCGTCCCGCAGGCGCTGGAGCGTCTCTTCACCCAGCGTGGCCAGCTTGCCGTTGCGTAGCCAGAGCTCGTCCAGCGCCAGGGCGGCGGGAGCGGCTCCGTTGCTGACAATCATCAGCTTTTCACCGCGCAGGGGACGCATGTGGCTCAACGTTTCGACGGCGGAAAAAAGCTCGTGCGTATCCTGTACCCGCAGTAAACCGGCGCGCTGGATCGCTGCATCCCATGCGGGATCCATCCCGGAATGGGAATGCAGCAGGCGCTGAGCCGCGGGGCTGCGCCCGCTTTTGATGACCAGAATCGGTTTATTACGCGATGCGCTACGCGACGCCGACACAAAACGACGGGCGTCGCTCAGGTGTTCAAGGTAGAGCAGGATAGCGCTGGTTTTGCTGTCACGCGCCAGGAAATCCAGCAGCTCATCGACGTCAATGTCCAGGCTGTCGCCGAGGGCGATGAAATAGGAAAAGCCCATCTCACGCTGCTGCGCCCAGTCGAGGATGGTATTGGATACCGCTGCCGACTGTGAAATAAAGGCCAGTTTGCCTTTACGGATCGGAACCGGGGAAAAACTGGCATTCAGCCCTTGCCAGGGCGCAAGCAGACCGAGGCTATTTGGACCAAGAATGCGCATCTGGTAGCGGCTGGCGCAGGCCAGCAGTTCGGGCTGCTGTTCAGGAGGCGAGGAAAGAATAATGCAGGTTTTACAGCCTTTCTGACCGAGCGACTCAAGCAATTCGAGGTTTCGTTTCGCATGCGTACAGAGCACGGCGAGGTCGGGAACAAACGGTAAACTTTGCACGTCCGGCCATGCCAGCACCCCCTGTACCGCTTTATAAGCGGGCGTAACGGGCATGACCGGGCCGTTAAACCCGCCAGCCAGCAGGTTACGCATCATCAGATACCCTGCGCGGTCCGGTTTCATCGAGGCGCCAATAACGGCAATGGATTTCGGACGGAGTAGCGCTTCTAACCCTCTCTGGCTCATGCAGGCCTCCTGTGAATGCAAGCGACCTGATGATTTTAAACGCTTTCTGTCTCTGTTGCTGTGACGCTACCCTTATGAACGGTTTTTCCTGCCAGATAACGTTCGCGGAAGCAGGAGAAGTGGGAGCTTAATGCGCTGGCCGCCTGGGTATCGCCCGCCAGATCCAGTAGCGCAATGGCGACTTCAGCGGTGCAATATTGACCCTCGGCATGCGCTTCTCGTAAGCGATAGGCCGAAACGCGCGACAGATCGACGGAAATCACCGGCAGCGCATCAAGATAAGGGCTTTTGCGAAACATCTTTCTTGCTTCGGTCCAGGTGCCGTCGAGCATAATAAACAGCGGCGGCTTACCGGATGGTGGCGCCGTAAGCACCTGGCGTTGTTCGCCTGCATATGATGCCGGGAAAACGACCATGGGCTGATAGTCCGGGTTTGCCACCAGGTCAAGCAGAGCCTGAGGTGGCTCAGTGCGCGACCACTGAAACGCTGCGGTATTGGGCAGAATATCGGCGATCAAACGCCCCGTGTTGCTGGGCTTCATCGGTTCGGTATCGAACATGACCAGACAAAAGCGGCTTTTCGCCTCGCTCGGTGCAAGCGTTTCGCACAGACACACTTTCAGCGGTAAAAGGCAGCGTTGGCAGCGGCGAATACGATTGCCTCGGGCCAGAAAAGGGCGGGTTGCGCGCGCAAGGCGCTCGGCGCGTAATTGAAGTACAGCGTTATCAGTCATGGGCGAAAAGGCAGGAAAAACCCCATTTTCGCAGAGGAGAGAACGGGGCACAAGATGTGCCCCGTGAATGTTACAGGGATTCGTTTAACCAGCTGTCGAAAGGCGCCTTCGGTACTGCACCATTGAGCATGTCGATCACTTCCCCATTTTTGAAAATCATAATGGTTGGAATGCTGCGAATGCGAAAACGGGCGCTGAGTTCACGTTCCGCTTCGGTATTCACTTTAACAAAACGCATTTTCCCGCTGCGCTCTTCAGCCACGTCTTCGAAGATGGGCGCAAAGTTACGGCAGGGGCCGCACCACGGTGCCCAGAAATCGACCACAACAGGCAGATCGTCCTTGAGGAGTTTGTCCAGCGTAGCACCCGTCGCGTTAATGACATCGCCATCAAATAATTCGTGGCCACAACGCCCGCATTTCGCACCGTCATCCATCCGATCGTCCGGAATGCGGTTTAAAGCCTGACAGTTGGCACATACGGTATTCATAACTAACCTCTGATAGAGCCGTGGAACAACGGCAGAACGCCGATAATGTTTCTGATATGTTACATATTATCAGTGAGCCTGTATAAATCGACAACGCGTTTTATTCAATGGGAACAATAGTCACAGGCTTTTGTACGAAATTATGGCTATGAGCTTGCACATCGGGTAATCTGCGCGCTTCGCGCAGCGCTGGTGGAGAAAAGCATGAACGACGAAATGAAAAACAAAAGCGGCAAGGTCAAAGTGATGTATGTCCGCAGTGATGATGACTCTGATAAACGCACCCAAAATCCGCGTACCGGAAAAGGTGGCGGGCGTCCGGCGTCTTCTCGTGCAGACGGTGGCCGTCGCCCCGCCCGCGATGACAGAAATAACCGCGGCGATGACCGCAAACGTGATGACCGTAAGCGTGACGATCGCAAACGCGATGATTTTGTCCGCGACGGTGGATCGCCATGGCGTACCGTTTCTCGCGCGCCCGGTGAAGAGGCGACCGAAAAAGCCGATCACGGCGGTATCAGCGGAAAAAGCTTTATCGATCCGGAAGTGCTGCGTCGTCAGCGTGCGGAAGAAACCCGTGTCTACGGTGAGAACGCCTGTCAGGCCCTGTTCCAGAGCCGCCCGGAGTGTATCGTTCGCGCATGGTTTATCCAGAGCGTGACCCCGCGCTTTAAAGAAGCGCTGCGCTGGATGGCGGCGAACCGTAAAGCCTACCACGTGGTTGACGATGCCGAGCTGACAAAAGCGTCCGGGACTGAACACCACGGCGGCGTCTGCTTCCTGATCAAAAAACGTAACGGCACCACCGTGCAGCAGTGGGTGAGCCAGGCGGATGCCGATGACTGTGTGCTGGCGCTGGAAGATGTGGGTAACCCGCATAACCTGGGCGCTATGATGCGTAGCTGCGCGCACTTTGGCGTGAAAGGCGTTCTGTTGCAGGATGCCGCGCTGCTGGAATCCGGTGCGGCAATCCGTACCGCGGAAGGCGGTGCTGAGCATGTTCAGCCGATCACCGGCGACAGCGTGCTGGAGGCCCTTGAGCAATTCCGTAACGCGGGCTACACCATTGTCACCACCTCAAGCCGCGCCGCTACGCCGCTGTTTAAAGCGACGTTGCCGCGCAAAATGGTGCTGGTGTTAGGTCAGGAGCGCGATGGTCTGTCTGATGCGGCACTCTCCAGCGCTGACATGAGCGTTTCTATCGACGGCACTGGCAACGTTGAAAGCCTGAACGTATCCGTTGCGACCGGCGTGCTGCTGGCCGAATGGTGGCGTCAGAACAAGGCATAAGCCTTATATGTGCCGGGCCTGACCCGGCACATTCAAACCCTACTCACTCTCTGCCGGTAACACAGGCATCCAGTCAATCGGCTTTTCGCCACGCTTTTCCAGCCACTCATTCGTCAGAACAAAATGGTTACTGCCAAAGAAACCGCGATGCGCAGACAGCGGCGACGGGTGCGGTGCTTTCAGTACGTGATGGCGCTGACGATCGATAATCGCCCCTTTCTTTTGGGCATGTGAACCCCAGAGTAAAAACACGACGCCTTCACGATGCTCATTGATTAGGCTGATAACCTTATCGGTAAAGGTTTCCCATCCCAGACTGGCGTGGGAGTGTGCCTGACCCGCCCGGACGGTTAATACGGTATTCAGCAACAGCACGCCCTGGCGCGCCCAGCTTTCCAGATAACCGTGATTAGGGCGGGTGAAACCCGGAATCGTTCCTTCCAGCTCTTTATACATATTCAGCAGAGAAGGGGGAATGGCCACGCCCGGACGCACGGAAAATGCCAGTCCGTGAGCCTGCCCGGGACCATGGTACGGATCCTGCCCCAGTATAACCACCTTCACGTCGCTCAGTTCGGTGTAGCGAAAGGCGTTAAATACATCTTTCTGCGGTGGATAAATTGTCTGGCCGGCCTGCCGTTCAGCCGCAACGGTACTGAGGGTATTAATAAAATAGGGCTGCTGCTTCTCTTCTGCCAGCACGTCATGCCAGGTTAAAGGTGTTGTCATCTCGCTCTCCTGCGAATTTCATTCTCTGCCTAGCTTACCTGCTAATGCCTGGTGAGCAAAATTACCCGCGGAAAAGCGGCTAAGTGTCTCAATTTATGTTGAAAACCAGGCAGGGTAAGTTGAATTGGTAAATCATTAAAATTGATCTAAAACAAAAAATTCAGACCACACTCTTTATGTGGTTAGTGATTTTGTTGATTTAAATCAATAAATCACCCGGGTCTGAATGTTATATATACACACAACAAACAATGGTTTTACCAATTGGCCGCAAAAGGCCAGCATCAGTTAATGTAGCCTAAGGGAGGCAACACATGATTACAGGTATCCAGATTACTAAAGCTGCAAATGACGATCTGCTGAACTCTTTCTGGCTGCTGGACAGCGAGAAAAACGAAGCGCGCTGTGTAGTAGCGAAAGCAGGTTTTGCGGAAGACGAAATCGTTCCGGTGAGCAAACTGGGCGAAATTGAATACCGTGAAATTCCAATGCAAGTGCAACCAGAAGTGCGCGTGGAAGGTGGTCAGCACCTGAACGTTAACGTCCTGCGTCGTGAAACGCTGATGGATGCTGTTGAGAACCCAGAAAAATACCCGCAGCTGACCATCCGTGTGTCTGGCTATGCGGTGCGTTTCAACTCTCTGACTCCGGAACAGCAGCGCGACGTTATCGCCCGTACCTTTACTGAAAGCCTGTAAGGTTTCAGCTTCGGGGGTGGAATAAAAAAGCCGGGAATGTCCCGGCTTTTTTTTACTCTTCAGTTTTTGTCTCTGGCGCAGCAGAACTTGGCTTACGGCGCTTACCAATATTTTTGGTATCGCGGTGGCGCTGCTTCACGCGCGGCTTCTCTTTTTCTTTCTCTTTTCTCTCAGCACGTTTCGCGAGCGCTTTCTTGGACGGTTTACCCGTCATTTTTTCACTCGGCGCACGTGTCGTCGGACGAAGTTCGTCAATCACACGAGCTTTTAGCGGCTCATCAACGTAGCGGCCAATTTTTTGGAGCAGCAGATGGTCGTGCGCTTCTACCAGAGAAATAGCAATCCCTTTGCGGCCCGCACGGCCGGTACGACCAATACGGTGCAGGTAAGTATCACCGCTGCGCGGCATATCAAAGTTGATCACATGGCTCACGTCCGGGATGTCGATCCCGCGCGCGGCAACGTCGGTTGCAACCAGCACATTCACGCGACCATCGGTCAGGCGCTTAATCCCTTCGGTACGCTTAACCTGTGCCATTTCACCTTCGAGATAGCAGTTGTTGATGCCAGCGTTGCGGAGCATTTCTGCCAGCTCATGCACTCGCTCACGTTTACGTACGAAGACGATGGTACGGGTTGCTTCTTCCTGCTTCAGCAGATGTTTCAGCAACTCAACCTTATGCTCAAGGTTATCTGCGCGGTAGTACCACTGATGGATCTTCTTACGCTCACGCGTCGATGGCGTAGCGGACACTTCCACCGGATCTTCCAGCAGACGTTCGGCGAAATCTTTAATGGCATCCCCTTCAAGGGTTGCCGAGAACAGCATTGTCTGGTTACGCCAGCGCGTTTCACCCGCGATGTGTTCGATATCCTGGGCAAAGCCCATGTCCAGCATGCGGTCAGCTTCATCGAGAATCAGCGTTTCCACCGCCCGGCAGTCGAAGTTCTCTTCTTTTATGTATTGCAGCAGACGGCCTGTCGTCGCGACAACGATATCCTGGTTTTCGCTGAACACTTCGGCGTGGTTCATATACGCTACGCCGCCGGTGATGGTCGCGATATCCAGATGGGTGTTCGCCGCCAGCTCACGCGCGTGTTCGGCAACCTGCATCGCCAGTTCACGGGTCGGGGTCAGGATCAAAATGCGCGGCGGCCCTGATTTTTTACGCGGAAAATCGAGCAAATGCTGCAACACAGGCAGCAAGTAGGCTGCTGTCTTCCCCGTGCCGGTTGGCGCAGAACCGAGCACATCGCGGCCCTCAAGCGCAGGCGGAATGGCCGCGGCCTGAATGGCGGTCGGGCGTGTAAAGCCTTTACTCTCAAGAGCATTGAGCAGGCTTTCATCGAGTTCAAGTTCGGAAAAAGTCGTTACAGTCATGTTCTACCTCTGTGTGGGGCGCTGATTATAGACGTTACGGCTGTAATCTTCATCTGTTTGTATGGATATCGCTTTTCGACCACTTCGCTTTCCCCTATGCTACTCCAGTTTCACACAGAAGGTTGCCCTGACATGTCTCAACTCAAAGCGCAGTTGCGCCGCGATGGTTTTACGTTTAAACAATTTTTTGTGGCGCACGATCGTTGCGCAATGAAAGTCGGTACAGACGGTATTTTACTGGGTGCATGGGCCCCTGTCGCAGGTGTAAAACGCATTCTGGATATTGGTACGGGCAGCGGACTTCAGGCGCTGATGCTGGCGCAGCGTACCGAAGAACACGTCACTATCGACGCCGTTGAGCTTGATCCTCAGGCGGCCCAGCAGGCAAGCGAAAACGCTGCCGATTCTCCGTGGGCAGAACGGATCAGGGTGGAATGCGCCGATGTCCTGACCTGGGCACCGGAGCAGACTGCGCGTTACGATTTGATCGTCAGCAATCCGCCGTATTTCACGCCAGGTGTGGAGTGTGGAACGCCGGAACGCGAGCAGGCACGTTACACCGGCTCGCTCGATCACAAGGCGCTACTGACCAGCGCGGCGGAACTCATCTCGGAAGAGGGATTTTTCTGCGTGGTCTTGCCCGAAAGCACGGGTAACACCTTCATTGAGATCGCTCGGGATATCGGCTGGAGTTTGCGTCTTCGTACCGATATTTCGGATACGGAAGGTCGCTTACCGCACCGTGTGTTGCTGGCGCTCTCGCCGAAAGAGGGGGAGTGCTTTACCGACAGGATGGTTATTCGCGGGCCAGACCAGCGTTATTCCGAAGATTACACTGCCCTGACCCAGGCCTTTTATCTGTTTATGTGAACCTGCGGCGTCAACACCGACGGGCCGGACGTTTCCAGCGGGTCGGGATAGTCCAGCGTATAATGCAGGCCACGACTCTCTTTGCGCATCATCGCACAGCGTACAATCAGCTCGGCAACCTGCACAAGGTTGCGCAGCTCCAGCAGATTATTGGAAACGCGGAAGTTGGCGTAATATTCATCAATTTCCTGCTGCAACATCATGATGCGGCGTAACGCGCGTTCCAGACGCTTCGTTGTGCGTACAATCCCGACATAATCCCACATGAGAAGCCGCAGCTCGTGCCAGTTATGCTGGATAACCACCAGTTCGTCCGGGTTCTCTACCCGACTTTCATCCCATGCTGGCAGGTGCGTTGTTGGACGTGCATAGGGCATGCGTTTGGTTATATCTTCCGCAGCCGACCACCCATACACAAGACACTCCAGCAATGAGTTTGATGCCATGCGATTCGCACCATGCAGGCCGGTGTAACTGACCTCGCCGATCGCATACAAACCATCCACGTCGGTACGACCATGATCGTCAACCATCACCCCGCCACAGGTATAGTGGGCGGCAGGCACAATCGGCACCGGATCGCGGGTTAAATCGATACCCAGACTCAGCAGCTTTTCATAAATCATCGGGAAGTGCTGGCGAATAAAGTCTGCCGGTTTATGGCTAATGTCCAGATACATACAGTCCACGCCAAGCCGCTTCATCTCGTGGTCAATGGCGCGGGCCACGATATCCCGCGGGGCAAGTTCACCTCGGGGGTCGAAGTCCGGCATAAACCTGGAACCGTCCGGTCGCTTGAGATACGCGCCTTCGCCGCGCAACGCTTCAGTTAACAGGAAGTTACGTGCCTGCGGGTGGAACAGGGCGGTAGGATGGAACTGATTAAACTCCATATTCGCTACGCGGCAGCCTGCGCGCCAGGCCATGGCGATACCGTCTCCGGAGGCGATATCCGGGTTAGTCGTGTACTGGTAAACCTTGGAGGCGCCGCCGGTCGCCAGCACAACGGCTTTAGCCTGGCAGGTTTCCACCTTCTCTTTATTCCGATTCC
This sequence comes from Enterobacter cloacae complex sp. IR5428, assembly GCF_049238585.1. Taxonomy (NCBI): domain Bacteria; kingdom Pseudomonadati; phylum Pseudomonadota; class Gammaproteobacteria; order Enterobacterales; family Enterobacteriaceae; genus Enterobacter; species Enterobacter cloacae complex sp. IR5428. Next base: position 13,900 of record NZ_JBMKHV010000019.1, read on the forward strand.
ACACCCATGCGCCGACAACACGGCGCGTGCCGGGCAGGCCAATTTTATCGGAAATAATCAGGTCGACGGCGTTACTGCGCTCCAGCACCCGAATATTGGGATGGCTGAGGGCTTTGCTGACCAGCGTGGTTTCAACCGCTTTTCCTGTTGCATCAGCAGCGTGCAGAATACGGCGATGGCTGTGCCCGCCTTCACGGGTCAGATGATAGCTCTCTTCACCATTAGGCTGAACCTGCGTATCAAACAGCACGCCCTGGTCGATAAGCCATTGCACGCAGTGGCGGGCATTGCTGGCGACAAACTCTGCGGCATGCTCATCCACGATCCCGGCACCGGCAATCAGAGTGTCTTCTACGTGTGAGGCAATGCTGTCCGTTTCATCAAACACGGCGGCAATACCGCCTTGTGCATAGAAGGTGGAACCTTCGCTCATCGGCCCTTTACTCAGCACGATTACGTTCTGATGTTCCGCCAGGCGCAGCGCGAGGGAGAGGCCAGCAGCACCGCTGCCGATAATCAGTACATCACAATGGAGTTCAGGCGTTGTATTCATGATGTTTGTTTAATTTACTAAACATGGTCTGGGCAGAATAGCATTGTGATGCGAGTTATCGCACGTTTTTTTTGAAGCGTGTTGCAATGACTAAACGGATGGCCGGAAGTTAAATCATCGCTAAATGACTGGAATTATTTTGCGAAGCAGATCGTTAGCTTCAGATTTTGTGGTGAAATAAAGCCTGTGTTGCGTTACTCTTCTGACGATAAAGTTAATGATTCTTGTCAGAAAGCGGGTGCGTATCGTGAACAGACTTATAATGAGAGAAAATGAACGGTCTGCGGCGCGATGAACAAAAACAAAGGCGTTACGGAACTTATTGAAGAACAGACGCTCTAATTCGGTGCTTGCTCAAAGTGCAATGTTGTTAGAGTGGCGTTTCGATAACGCGTGGAATTTGGTTTGGGGAGACATTACCTCGGATGAGCGAGCAGTTAACGGACCAGGTCCTGGTTGAACGGGTCCAGAAGGGAGATCAGAAAGCTTTTAACCTACTGGTGGTGCGCTACCAGCATAAGGTAGCGAGTCTGGTTTCCCGCTATGTACCGTCAGGCGATGTTCCTGATGTGGTACAAGAGTCTTTTATTAAGGCCTATCGCGCGCTGGATTCATTCCGGGGGGATAGTGCTTTTTATACCTGGCTGTATCGTATTGCAGTCAATACGGCTAAGAATTATTTGGTTGCTCAGGGGCGTCGTCCGCCTTCAAGTGATGTTGACGCTATCGATGCAGAAAACTTCGAAAGTGGCGGCGCGCTGAAAGAAATTTCGAACCCTGAGAACTTAATGTTGTCAGAAGAACTGAGACAAATCGTTTTTCGCACGATCGAGTCGCTCCCGGAAGATTTACGCATGGCAATTACGTTACGGGAGCTGGATGGCCTAAGCTATGAAGAGATAGCCGCCATCATGGATTGTCCGGTCGGCACGGTTCGTTCACGAATTTTCCGTGCGCGAGAAGCCATTGATAATAAAGTTCAACCGCTTATCAGGCGTTGACGATAGCGGGATACTGGAAAAGGTATTAGGCATGCAGAAAGAAAAACTTTCCGCTTTAATGGATGGTGAAATGCTGGATAGTGAGCTGCTCGATGAGTTGTCTCATTCTCCCGAAATGCAACAGACCTGGGAGAACTATCATCTTATCCGCGACACTCTGCGGGGTGATACCAGCGATGTTCTCCATTTCGATATCTCAGCACGCGTTATGGCGGCCATTGAGAACGAACCTGTTCATCAGACCACGCCGCTTATTCCTGAAGCGCAGCCTGCACCTCACCAGTGGCAGAAAATGCCGTTCTGGCACAAGGTGCGTCCATGGGCCAGCCAGCTCACCCAGATGGGAGTCGCTGCGTGTGTATCGCTTGCAGTTATCGTTGGGGTCCAGCACTATAATACCCAGTCTGAAGCCAGTCAGCAGCCTGAAGCGCCAGTGTTCAATACGCTGCCGATGATGGGTAAAGCCAGTCCGGTTAGCCTGGGCGTACCGGCAGATGCCTCCGCAAGCGGCGGACAGCAACAGCAGGTACAGGAGCAGCGTCGTCGCATTAATGCGATGTTGCAGGATTACGAGTTGCAGCGTCGTCTGCACTCCGAGCAGCTTCAGTTTGAGCAGGCCCAAACCCAGCAGGCTGCTGTGCAGGTGCCAGGAAACCAAACTTTAGGAACGCAATCGCAGTAATGAAGCAACTTTGGTTCGCCATGTCTTTGATGGCGGGTAGCCTGTTCTTCTCTGCTAACGCCTCGGCTGATGTTTCATCCGGGGCGTTGTTGCAGCAAATGAATCTGGCCAGCCAGTCACTCAATTACGAGTTGGCATTTATTAGCATCAATAAGCAGGGTGTCGAATCGTTACGCTATCGCCACGCCCGCCTTGATAATCAGCCGCTCGCCCAGCTTTTACAGATGGATGGCCCGCGTCGGGAAGTGGTCCAGCGTGGGAACGAAATCAGCTATTTCGAGCCAGGCCTTGAGCCGTTTACGCTCAATGGTGACTACATCGTTGATTCCCTGCCATCGCTCATTTACACCGATTTTAAACGTCTCGCCCCCTACTATGATTTTATCTCAGTGGGGCGAACGCGTATTGCCGACAGGTTGTGCGAAGTGATCCGCGTAGTCGCGCGGGATGGGACACGTTACAGCTATATCGTCTGGATTGACGCAGAGACGAAGCTGCCGATGCGCGTTGATCTGCTCGATCGCGACGGTGAAACGCTGGAGCAGTTCCGCGTGATCTCCTTCGACGTGAACGGTCAGGTTGGCAACAGTATGCAGAATCTGGCCAAAGCCAGCCTGCCGCCTTTGCTTTCCGTACCTGCCGGCGATTCTGTCAATTTCAACTGGGTACCTTCCTGGATCCCGCAAGGATTCAGCGAAGTATCCAGCAGCCGTCGCCAGCTGCCGACTATCGAAACACCGGTTGAATCGCGCCTCTATTCCGATGGGCTATTTAGCTTCTCGGTGAATATCAATCGCGCTACGGCGAACAGTTCCGAACAGATGCTCCGTACCGGTCGCCGGACGGTTAGCACGACGGTACGCGATAATGCGGAAATTACCATTGTTGGTGAATTACCGCCGCCAACAGCAAAACGTATTTCAGACAGCATTAAATTCAGGGCTGCGCAATGATTAAAGAGTGGGCGACGGTCGTATCCTGGCAGGATGGCGTAGCGCTTGTCAGCTGTGACGTTAAAGCATCATGCAGCAGCTGCGCTTCGCGAGCCGGTTGCGGCAGCCGCGTATTGAATAAGCTGGGGCCGCAAACGTCGCACACTATTGCTGTGTCGAGCGATCAGCCGCTGGTGGCAGGGCAAAAAGTGGAGCTCGGCATCGCTGAAGGCAGCCTGCTCACTTCCGCCATACTGGTTTACCTTTCTCCGCTCGCCGGACTTTTCGTGATGGGCGGGGTTTTCCAGATGCTGTTCGGCACAGATTTGGCCGCCATGTGCGGTGCCGCCTTGGGCGGTGTGGGCGGGTTCTGGCTTGCTAAAGGCGTTTCCCCAAGGCTTACCGCCCGGGAAGCCTGGCAGCCCGTCATTCTCAGCGTTGCACTGGCACCCGACCAACTTCGTGTTGAGACGCTCTCTTCTGAGGCCCGGTGATCTGCCGGGCTTTATTATTATTTACATCGCAATAAAGTAAACGCCGTCTCTTCGCGCTATACCTGACTCTAAGTGCATTTCCAGCAGACGAGGTTGTAGTGTAGAATGCTGCGTTTTCGCACTGAAAAACGTCAGGCTAAGAACAGCGGCCTCCAGGAATTCGTAAGGCATAATTATTTAACTATATGAAGAACATACGTAACTTTTCGATCATTGCTCACATCGATAATTGATACCCCGCCAGCCTCCGCAAACCTCCGACAAAAACGCCTCAAGATCCCCATCAAATCAGCCTTTCCAAAAATTATACTGTTTGCATGTACAGTCAACCTACGACATCATAAGTCATGGTTTTTGTGTCCACCAGTGCGTCCATATCCTATGATGGACACATAACCCCCCGTTCTGATGGACACACGCAGGGACAAATCATGGCTATTTCAGATAGTTATCTAAAGTCGTGCCTTGGGCGCGAACGAGACAAAGTTGAAGAAAAGGCAGACCGTGATGGTCTGTGGGTACGTATCTCCAAAAAGGGGGCCGTTACTTTTTTCTACCGATTCCGCTTCCTGGGTAAACAGGACAAGATGACGATCGGCAGCTATCCGGAGTTCGGTTTAAAGGCTGCGCGCGATGAAGTGGCTAAGTGGGCCGCTATTCTTGCCCGTGGCGAAAACCCAAGGATCAGGCAAAGCCTCGACAAAGCCAAGATTAATAGCCAGTACACCTTCGAAGAGCTGTTCCGTGAATGGCACTCAATGGTCTGCATTCAGAAAGAATCAGCCGGGCAGGTCCTCCGCTCGTTTGAACTGCACGTTTTCCCCAAGCTCGGGAAATACCCTGCGCATCAGCTCACGTTACACAACTGGCTCACTGTCCTGGACAGATTGGCCCAGGGTTACAGCGAGATCACCCGGCGCGTGATCAGCAACGGCCGACAGTGTTATTCCTGGGCAGTGAAACGGCAGCTGCTGGAAGTTAACCCGCTGTCAGAAATGTCTGGGCGTGATTTCGGCATCCAGAAACAAATGGGTGAGCGAACCCTGGACCGTAAAGAACTGGCGATTGTCTGGCGAGCCATTGAGGATTCCCGACTCATTGAGCGAAACAAGATCCTCTATAAATTGTCACTGATATGGGCGTGCAGGGTCGGCGAACTCCGGCAGGCTGAAGTCGCACACTTTGATTTTGAAGAAGGGATCTGGACTGTTCCATGGGAAAACCACAAGACAGGGCGGAAGACAAAGAAACCGATAATTCGACCTATCATCCCGGAAATGCTCCCGCTGATAAAACGGGCCATTGAGCTGGCGCCTGGACGCTTTGTTTTTTCAAAATATGAAGACAAGCCGATGAGTGAAGGCTTCCATATGAGCATCAGCAGCAACCTGGTTAAGTTCATGCTCAAGGCTTATAACGAGCAGGTCCCACACTTTACTATTCATGACCTACGCCGAACTGCGCGAACGAATTTCTCAGAGCTAACCGAGCCGCATATCGCCGAGATAATGCTCGGGCACAAACTGCCTGGGGTGTGGTCGGTATACGACAAGCACACCTATGTTGAGGAAATGAGAGTGGCATATGGTAAGTGGTGGGCCCGACTTATGAGCATCGTCGAGCCCGACATTCTGGAGTTCACGCCGCGTCAGGTCGGGTGAGGCGGCCTTTATCATCACGCGTGAGGTTTAAGTGGGACATAGGCTTGCGGGTGGTCCTGGACATCTCTCTGATTTGCCAGGCTGTAACTTTGGTTTTTAACCATTTATTGGGGCCGCCCATGTAAGCGCAATCGGGCTCAGGGAAAGGGTTCTCGTTTGGGGCTCTTTTCCTGTAGCGTTCGAGCGTACGTGAGGAAATACACAGCTGCCCGCAGATGTCTTTAGTGCTCATCAGCTCAAATTTATTCGTTGCTTTGCTCATCTTTATTCTCCAAGGGCCCCTACCGGGGCCGTTTGATAATTCTTTATCAGGACACCTGGCCGGGAAGGGCACGCAGGCGGCGCATGCCTGTCATTGCCGTGGCCACATAGCTCGTCTTGCGGTTCACCACCTCAACCCAGACCTTCACGCCTTCAACTCTCACCGTGTAGGTCTCTTTCATCTTGCTGCGCCCATAGTCGCCGTATCTTTGCTGGTGGGCAGCCAGCGCGATTTCGCATGCCTGACGCGCTAACGGGGATTGCTGGTTACCTCGGTTAATCAGTCGCATGGCCATCTCCTTCGATACGCTTAAACTCGATCACCCAGACCCATGGGTTAGCGCGCCAGCTGTCAGAACCGTAGATGGATTCCCACAGGTACTTAAATGCGCCTGTTGCCGTTGGTCTTCCGGTCATGTTGTGGCCTGCAATGCAGTCGTAACAGTCCTGTGAGTCAGCAAGTGCATCCATGTCGATGCCTTCCGCTTCTGCATCCGCTTCACTGATGCCATTCAAGCGCTCAATCCGCACCCCGGTAATCTCCAACGTGATGCGGCTCGCCCAGCGCGGCATGTGGATGCTTGGACGCCAGCGGCCTTCTTCTGGCCAGTCTGCTGGAGTTGTGGCGCGGTACGCTATGTCGTGGCTGTTCTGGTCGATGTTGTAGCGCGCCCACGTCTCGCGCACCCAGATGCGGTCGCCTGGCTTGCCAAATGCGCTGTTCAGATAGTTCCCTGCCGACAGCTCCCCTGCCAGTTCATTGCCAGCCAGCTCGCACCCAAGATTTCTATCCAATATCGGAAACTTTACCGGGCGCCGTGTCTGCGTCTTCCTGCCGTCGAGGATGGCGCGCACCATCTCGCTGTTAAAAATCATCCCGCGTTCGATAATTTTCGTCATGTTGTTACTGGGAGGGCGGACCCTCCCGCCTCCCTTAGTCCACGTATTCCGGTTTCATATCCGCCAGGGTGATGCTGAACTGATCGTGCAACTCGTCGCCCAAGTGACGCTTTGAAGATGCGAGCACACGCTCGGCTTCCGCGAACCGCTCTGTCGCGTCCGGTTCTTCCGGAGAAGGTAGGGAGTTGATAGCCGCCTCAACCTTGTTACGTGCATCGACCAGGTAGTACCGCTTAACGGCTTTGTTTTTCAGCTCGGTGAACAGTGCGGATCCAAGCGTCGCTTTAGCCGTTTCGATGTCGGCACGGACTGCTTTGGCGCTATCCACATCCTGAGCGGCCTCAATGCGGTCGCGGAAATCCTGGGCCAGGGTGTCGATATTTACAGATGGCTCCTGAGGATCCTGCGTGTTTACTACATTTTCACCTTTGATATCAGCCAGGCTCATTTTCTGAACCGGTGCCGGGTTAATTTCCCTTTCGGTGGGCTGCTCAATCTCATCAGGCGTGTAAACGCCTAGGATCACGTGCGGGCAGTACAAGCGCGCCCAATATTTCACGCCGAGATAGGCTATTTGCTGGTCGGGCTTTGAAACCCACAGCGGCGAATTTCGAGTAACTACCTGCGACAGGTAAAGAGGTTTATCCCAGGTGATTTCACTTTCACCACGAAGAATTGCTCCGACTTGAACATAGAGACCTTCTTCGTCTTCATCAGTCCAGTCGCGAACGCGTTCGGCAACAGTGTACTTACCGTTCTTACCCATTTTTTCACGGGTCACTTCTTTGGTTTTGGTGCAACGTTCCCAGTCGCCGCCGTAACGATAATGAAAACGGCCATGAATGGCACTGGAACTGGTAATTACGGCGTTAACAAGCTGCGCTTCGTAACCCAACTGGCCGTTGACCAGGTGAGTTTTTTGCGCCACCGCGTAAGGGTTCATGCCCCACTGCATGGCTTGCATAACAATCGCCATGCAATCCGCAGGCTTTCCTGCCAAGTGTGCCGGTACTGTAACGACAGACTGGGCCATCAGCCCGGCGAAAGCCTGCAACTGACCCAGTGCCTGAACGTTGAAAATTGAGTTGCTGGCAGAGATAGTGTTTGGAGCCTGCTGCTCAGCAGTTACGATATTCATGTTTTCCATCATCATTCCCCTTATGCCTGAGTACGCAGCGCTTCAAGGCGGCGCAGGTCGAAGTCGTTCAGTTCGTCGATGTAATCGTCGATGATTGGCGCTGGCCATTCCCCTGTGTCGAAGCCGGTTGCTATAGCGCGCATTGCTTTTCGGTACTCGAGCATGCCCAGTTCCAGAAGGTCTGCGGATGCCTCGATGATGGCGATCCAGTGGTAGTTCTCGTCTTTGTTGACGAAAATCCAGAAGAACTGGTCCAGCGCCGCGGTTTCGCAGTACATAGCCGCGCTCAGGTGATAATCACGTTCAATGATTTCCCGGTGTAGCCTGGCGCGCAGGCTTTCCTGCTTAACGTTCCACATGCTGATGGTTTTCAGGTCAGCACCAATACGCACGCCGTCCAGGTCGATCTCAAGGTCAGGGCGCACACGAACTTCCAGGCCCGTCTCCTCATCAAAGCCGAAGTAACTCACCTCGACGGCGCGGCTCGGGTGGGTCAGCAGCATGCCAGCGGTCGGGTGTGCCAGAAGCGCTTTTTGAATATTCAGTGCGGTGCCCAGCTGCTGGCGAGTGACCAGCACTTTCCCCTCAGGGTTATCGCGCCAGGCATCCAGCAGCTCGTCGGCAAACACGGCATCTGGTTTGACTGTCTTCACGGCCTGAATCAGATCTGCCTTCGTGCCAGAGACTTTCAGCGGTTGTGGCTTCTGTGCTTCCTGCGCCACCATGTCAGGGTTGATGATCGCTAACTGCTCGAGCAGCGCGTCACGGCTGCCGCTAGTTTTAACCGGCGTCGGCAGGGTGGCGTTGTACTCTTTGATGCAGGCTTTCATTGCCGTTGCCGTCTGCTTCTGGTCTGCATCGATACGCTGGAAGTTAGCTGGCAGCGTCATATAGTTCTGCGCTGTTTCTTCCAGGCTAGCGCCCAGCGGCACCTGAGCGGGCAGGGTAGCGTTGTACTCTTCCAGTAACACCTTGATGTCGTCGGCAGACAGCAGCGCCGGCAGGCTGGCGTTGTACTCATCGATAAAGGCGCGCAGTGTCGGCGTGGTGGTGAATGCGCCTTCCGGGATAACCGGTTCAATGCTGAACTCCGCATCCAGCTGTTCAGGCTGCAACGCCAGCGCATGCACTAAGTTGCCCATGTCCAGAACAGCGGAGCGCTCTTTGACGATGGTTTTTTCAACGTGGCGCGCATTGAAGTACATCAGGCTGACGCGGGCGTCTTTTACCTGGGTTGAGCTGATGCCGTTGGCGGCGTGGTAAACCTCGTTCGGAAGACCTTCATAGCGGCCTGGCTCGAAATAAGCAGGATATTCAACAGATGGTTCTTCCTGATGCACTTCTGGTTCGTGTTGTGCCGATTCTGGTTCGCTTTGAGCAGGTTCTGGCTCTTCCTTGATGGCAGAATCTGTTTTTTGGTGATCACCGGCCTGTTCCTGATTCGCCAGGCTTGGCGCGGCAGCGGCCAGTATCTCTACCGGAGCTACGGTAACTGCTTGCGTATCAACTGCATCAGCGCCTTCGCCTGGTTGTACCGGATCAGTATTTTCGACTTTCTCTGGCTGAGTCGTTTCCATCTGCACATCGCTGGTGGTCTCCGCTGCGTTTTCCGTTTTTTCGGCTTCATTTGAGGCGTTTTGGTTGAGCAGGGCATCAATGGAAAATATGCCGTTGCCCATACTTGTGATTTTCGGTTGTCCTTTCGCTTCCTCGGCGCGGCGGCGCGCACCTTCTTCACGAATCCGTTGTAAATTCTCTTCGTGAGTAGTGGTGGCCACACGCTGGGTCATTTCCCATTTCGGATCTGTTGGGTCGCTAATACCCTCGACAAACTCACCACGTTCGGCTGCCAGCTGCTTGCCCACGTTTTCACGTGAAATACCTGGAGCGGCAGAAGGCAGCGGCATTAACTCTGTTGTCGAATTGAAATTTGTTGTCATCGTTCGATTAACAAATTCCAAGTGAGCAGCAGGCGTCTTGTGGATGTTCTCAGGAGCGATACGCACCAGGTTAAAAATTGCCGTCCGGTTAACCGCCAGAACGCCGGGCTGGTTGCGCAGAATGCTGCTCCATGATTTCCACGGCTCCTCTTTTTTAGCGACAATTTCCTTCGCGCGGCGCAGAACGCTGCCTGGTATTTCGTGTGGGTTGAAGTCCATCGGCAGCAGGGCGCAGGCGATCTCGAGATCGAGAGAGTCCAGCGTATGGTGTGCGCCTTCGCCGCGGTCAGTAACATGGCCGCCATCAGCGTTAGTGCCGGAATCAGTACGCTGCACGCTGCTGATGCGGTTTCCGGCAGCCCATTCGCGCGCCAGGATGCCACGGTCAATGTAATCAGTTTCAGTCCATATTTTGGTGAAACGAAGAACCAAAGCGAGTTCGTGACGCTTCTCCTGGCTGAACACCTTGCGAATGGCGTCGGTATAGCGCCAAAGGTCTTTGGTATCGTAACCCTTAACCTCTTCGCAGTTTTCTGCCGCCAGCAGCAGGTTCTGAACGTAGCTGTTGTCAGTGTCCATCTCGAGCGTGCTGATAGCTTCGTACTCCTCGCGGGTTACGTGGTGGCGCATTTCGTCGGTGGTGAACTGTGAAAGAAGTTGTTTGCGGAAGGGCATTCTGCACACTGGATAACGGGTGTTTTCATCGTCGTGCTCGCCGATCTGGATACCGTCATCAATAGCGATATGCTGATCAGTTTCAACCCCGGCGTCGCTGGTTCTTTCTGATTTGAGCAGAGTAAGCTTTCCGTTCTTCCACTCTCTCACTACCTCATTACGGTCACCGGCATCAACTCTCAACCAGTCGGCCATGAAAGCAGCAAGTAGCTTTACTTCGTGCTCTTCATCTGGCGCGAATACCTGCTTAATCGCCTGGACCAGTTTCCATTCAGCGCTCAGGCTGAGTTCGGCAACTTCAGGGGTGTCATTCTTCGCCAGGAGCAGATTCTGGAGATAGGTGTTGCCTTCATCCAGCGACATTTCGCTGGCAGCCAGCTGCTGCTCTTTACTGATATGCGTCTGATATTTGTCGCAGGTCAGGTGGAAGGCAAAACGGACTGCTGGAGTACGGTTTTCAAGCGTAACACTCTCGTCGATAGTTTCGACTTTAACGGTCGTTTCCGGAGCGGAAGTGTTGTCCACAGGGCTAGTCGACTCAGCAACAGCCTTTGGCAGCCAGGTGCGTCCATCGTCCTGGAGTGCGTAGCGCTCGCACCAGGTGTAATCCACAGTGCCTTCTTCCGGAAGGTCGTTATATACGGGGAAATCGGTGCGGATCGGTTTGGCGTAGTCTTTACCGCGGCCAGTTTCTTCAATGCCTGCTTCTTCCAGTGCAACATCGAGTTGGAGATTGGCGCGGGCTGCACTTTTCGCAGTGAACCAAATAACCGCATCTTTCTTGCCAGATTTCTGACTGGCTTTGAGCAGATGGAAAAATTCCATGTCAGATCCTCATTTTTGGATGTAAGATCCCCGGGCCAGAAATAGCGCCCATTGGGGGTGTTTTTGGTTTGGTATAAATTCCGGTGTAACTTTGGTCGGTGTCACCGGACGTATAGGCCCGCTTCGGCGGGTTTTTACGTTATGCTTCGTGAGCCATCTGGTCGAACGAAGCGCAACGCACAGAACAGTAATCACGTTGTTCGCGTTTCAACTGCGAGCCGTGGATGAAGAGCAGTTTGTTTTTAACTTCCTTCCCTTGCTCGATCGGCTTGCGGCAGTACGCGCATTTCTTTTCCTGCATAACGCCCTCCGTTAATGGCTAAGGCCATTTCCAACGCCGTTTAAATAGACCTCAACCAGCAAATCTTTGGTGTAGGTGCGTTCGACGCCACGGTGAAGATACAGACGGCCTCGTGCATTAGCAGACGCGGTCCAGGTTGAATCTTTGTGTTTGACGAGCATGCCTGGCATAACTGCGCCGCGGTTGACCGTCTGGGTGCCATAGTGCTGATGAACCATGATGATTCCCTCTTGTTTGCCCTTGTCGCCAGGCTGGCGGAACATTTCTTAACCTGACAACGGTGCGCTTGTTGTCGATGAATTCAATGATGCAACATTAAGTTTCGCTTGTAAAGTGATGTGAAAGTATAAATTTCGTATCGAGGCAAAAAAAAGGCACCGTTCAGGTGCCATTCGATTTATCGTGATGAAAGATTTATTTGTGGTTGTTGTTTATCAGGTCGTAGACGTCGTTCTTGAGCAGCTCTAAATCATTCAAGACGCCTTTCGTATGAAGGATAAGACGTAGCTTCTCAGCTTCGGGAAGCTGATTGAAGAGAGAAAGCATCACTAATTCAGTTTCGTCCAGCTCCCTCTGAGAGCGTTCGGAGGAGTCAATTTCTTCTATGGGGAGAAAGAACCAGTGCTCGGGTTTACCCGTGGCAGCGGCTAACCGTTTTAGTCTTTCACCACTCGCAACGTTTTTCCCTTTGGCCCAATTTTGCACAGCCGTGTGAGAGAGCATGACTTTCTTGGCAAGATCGGATTTGTTCCAGCCGTTTTCTGTCATGACCTGTTGAATTCGCTTGGCAAACACTGGGTAGTTAATCTCATTCATACGCACATTTTACAACCTAAGGTTTCGCTCAGCACTAAAACAATATCTTTCGTTTGTTGAAACATAAACTTTCGTCATGTATGCTTCGATCCATCTACAAAAGGAGAGCACATGAAAAAAGAAACTCAGCAAAAAATTAGTAACGCAGCTTCCCGGGCCTCTATTGGTAAGCATTTTGGTATCAGCGGTCAGGCTGTCGGGAAGTGGATTTATAAAAATGGAATTCCACAGAAACGCATCATCCCGTTATGCCAGCTCCTGGGCTGGGTGGTTACCCCTCATGAAATTGATCCCGAAGCATATCCAAATCCCACAGACGGGCTGCCAAAACAGGAGTCCTGAACATGCACGCCATTTCATATCAACAAAATACCGGATTAACTCCGGTTGCGATGATAAATCGCAATCAGCCAGGCGCGGCAGATAAGCACGAACAGATCCGCGATGCCGTTCGTGCCTGGGCCGCGTCACTGGATAACCAGGATGTCGTTGCCGGGATCATCGTTGAGGAGTGGGAACGACAGGGCGGCGCCGGGCTGGAATTTCCCGAAGACCTGAGCCGTAAGCGTCAGAAACTCTTCCGCTGGCTCGATGGTGATACGGAGTATGCGCGCAAAAACATCAGCCAGCTGTCGCCCGCGATCATCGCCGTTCTACCGCTTGAGTTCCGTGGCCGCCTGGTACCTCAGGACTGCTTTATGACGCGTTATGCAGCGATGGAGAAGGAGATCGGGGAAGCGAAACGCGCGGTGATTCTGAGGGCGCCGCAGCACCAGCTGGTGAAAGAGGTGAGGGAGGGCATTGAACACCTGCTGGCGCTTCTGCCTGGCGAGGCTGTTGTTCAGGTTCTGAGTGGTCTCGCAGTCATGGGCCCGGGCTTCATGTGAGGTGTGCAGTGAATCATGTCGAATTTATTGAAAAGCACGTTCGCGAAGAACTTATCCGGCAGGGCTTCACCGCAGCTGTCGCGCAGGGGGGGGCATTCCAGGCCGTCGATATGTACAAGCGAATGTCTCAGGCAAGTCGTAAGGGGAGGATTTTCGATGATGTTTTGCGTCACGCGAAGTTATGGGCTGAAAAACAGACTGTGCCGGCAGACCGGTTTGAGTCGAAGCGCATCAAGCGCGGTAAGCAGCAGGGGCTGTTCTGAAAGAGGTGAAGGCCGGGCCGCGCCAACGGAACCGACCTTCGATGTAATTCAAGGCGAAATTACGAGGGGATTATGACAGAAAAAACAGCTAGTAAAAAAGAAATACGAGATTTTTACATGTGCTCATTCTGCGGAGTTAAAAGCACCGAGTTCAATGGCTCACTTATTGCTGGGCCTGGTGGATGCATCTGTCAGGACTGCGTTTTTTTGTGCGTCGAGGTGATCTTTAAGCACTCAGCAAAAACTGACGAACCGACAGCACTTTAAGCATTCAGAGGTTTTTATGCGTGATTACGGCAAGGTGCATACATCTTTTTGGATAAGCGATGGAATGCGGCGAGTTTCTGATGATGCTCGTCTGCTTGCGCTGTACCTGCTCACGGGACAACACACGAACATGATTGGGTGTTTCCGTCTGCCTGATGGATACGTTTCAGAAGACCTTAACTGGAGTTCCGAAAGGGTTTCGAAAGGGTTTGATGAACTATCCAAGAACGGTTTCGCAACGCGTGATATTACCACGAAATGGGTTCTGATCAGGAACTTCATGAGCTGGAACCCTGTTGAGAATCCCAATCAGGGTATAGCGGCCATGCGCTTATTTTCACAGGTGCCGGATAAGTCGTCCGTCAAGCCAGAGCTGGCGCGGATTATGAATGATGCGATAGCTCATTTCGGAGGCGCAAAACTAAAGGGTTCTGAAAGGGTTTTGGAACCGTTCCTTAACCAGGAACAGGAACAGGAACAGGAACAGGAACAGGAACAGGAACAGGAACAGGAAGAAGAAAACATTTTGGGGCATGGCTCCGCCACACCCCCAGGTAGTGATGACTCCTCCGATGGTGTGACCTCTCAGAAAAAAAATCCCTACCCTGACGACTTCGAACAGGCATGGGCGATTTATCCAAAGCGTTCAGGCGGCAACAGCAAGGCTGACGCCTGCAAAGCCTGGAAGGCCAGGGTTAAAACAGGTGCCACAGTTCAGGAGTTGCTTGACGGCACCCGGCGTTACGCTGAGTTCGTGAGGGCTACAGGGAAGCTGAATACGGAGTACGTGAAGCAGGCGGCAACGTTTTATGGCCCTTCGAAACACTATGAGGAAGCCTGGGAAGTGACGGCGCCATCAGGTATGCGCGATCTGAATGCCATTTCTCGTCCAGATAAATCCATCCCACCAGGGTTCAGGGGGTAGCGATGAAAAATATGATTGGTACTGGAAGCGCACTTGAGCGCCTGAAGAAAATTATCCCGGCCAGCGTTCAGCCAAAATTCACCAGCGTTGAAGAGTGGCAGGCGTGGCAGGAAACCGAAGGTCGTAAGCGGTCCGGAGAAATCGACAAGATGAACCAGCGCGCCCGCTCAGAAAAGATTTTTGGTCGTGCCGGCATCCAGGCACTGCATCGCAGTTGCTCGTTCGCCAATTACGAGGTGAAAGGGCCGGAGCAGCGCCAGGCATACAGCATGGCAAAAAGCTACGCGCAGAACTTCGGCGGCGGCAGCTTCGCAAGCTTTGTATTCAGTGGAGCGCCAGGAACCGGTAAGAACCACCTTGCCGCGGCAATTGGCAATCACCTGCTGGGTGCAGGCCACTCGGTTCTGGTAGTGACCATCCCCGACCTGATGCTCCGTGTTCGCGAGTGCTACGACGACGGGCAGTCCGAATCGTCCCTGCTAAACGACCTGTGTAACGTTGATCTCCTGGTGCTGGATGAGGTCGGTATTCAGCGCGGCTCCAGTGGCGAGAAGGTCATCATCAATCAAGTTATTGACCGTCGACTTTCCTCGATGCGTCCGGTCGGCATCCTGACCAATCTGAACCACGGCGAACTGGTGAACACCCTGGGCGCTCGCGTTATGGATCGTCTTCAGATGGATGGCGGTATCTGGGTGAATTTCGACTGGGAAAGTTATCGAAAAAACGTGTCGCATCTGCGTCCTGTTAAATAATTTCAGAGGAAAAACCATGGAAACCGTAATTCAAGCACTGGAAAAAATGGGCCGGGCGACATACCGCGAAGTTGCTGCACGTCTTGATATCGACCCGGTCGATGCGCTCACCATGTTACGTGAGCAGCGTGATCAGGGGTTATGCGATTTTGGAGACGGCGGCTGGTTCCTCGGTACCGTGAAAGGTCAGTCTCAGCAGTCAACGCCAAAGGCACCTGTTCATCCGGCGCCGCGTCTGAAAGGTGAGGAGCCGGAACCCGTTGATCCTGATGTCGTCCGACAGCAGCTGCGTGAGCAAGGGGCAATGACGACAGTTTCGCTGGCTGCGGCCGTCAATCGCAATGCCCGCGGAATGGTCTCTGTTCTTCGCGCGCTGGAGCGCCAGGGCGTTGTGGTGAAGAACGGGAAGGGCAAAGGCGTTACCTGGTCCCTTGCGGTTGTTACAGAACCCCTTAAGCAAGAACCGGTACCGGAGGCACCTGCCGCGCCGGAAGAAGCAAAACCAGTCGAACAGATCGTGAGTGAAATCCCCTCGTTCACCGAAGGGTGCGACGCAGTCGAAGCGGTACCAGCGGTGCGGGACATTTCTCGCGAAATCCGCCGCACCAGAAACAAGCTGGAGCAACTGACCAAACTGCGTGACGCGGTTCGTGTTATTGGTCGCCACAGAAATCTCGTGCAGCAGCTGACAGGGAGGGAATAACCGATGGCCAGAAAGAAAACCGACAGAGAACGCGCCCTGATCATCAACCGAATTATCGAACTGGTGAAGGAGCAGGGGCGCATCACCACGAATGACGTCGTTGCGATGTTCGGCCTTCACCGGACCACAGCGGATAAATATCTCCGCGTAGCGGTGGAGCAGGGTGGTCTAGTTCGCCACGGGCGCTGCGGTATCTTCCGTGACCTGCGGGCAACAATCGACTTTGACCTGAAACGTTTTTCACACAACAAGGCGGCGGCATGATTACCGAGAAAGACAACGTTTTTTATTGTGACTGCGGATTTTCTTTTGAGAGGGGGCGCAGCGGTGCGCATAGCTGTGAACTTGGTTTGCGTAAGAAACTTGCCGAGTCAGAAGCCAAGCTCGCTGCGCTGGCTGCGGAGAATGCGGGGCTGAAAAAAGTCCCGGCAACTGACAGCGAAACAATGCTGTTGGCTTTGGACGCATTCAACACGCACGGCTCCATGAGGCCTGATGTGGGCTTACAGCAGGCGATAAATGTCGTAATGCAACGTAGAGAAACCCCGGCCACCGATACTTTCCTAGCTGAAGTTCGGGCGCAAGCAGTGGAGATGTTCGCCAAAGAGATGCATGCAGATATCAGCGGTGATGATGCCCGCGAGTTCGCCGCCCAACTTCGCAAAGGAGCAGCATCATGAGCAATACCCTAAAAGAATAGCTCCTGAAGACCATTTCGGAGCTTGAAGAAGAGCGCGATGCAACGCCTGGCATCGTAAACGAAGATGCGGGCGCTTGCTGTGATGAAGTTAGCGCTGGAATCGCTCGAAGCGGGGACTGCCATTCTTTGCTGGCGTCGTGTGACCGTTGAGCCATACGGCCCTTAACCTTGGCATAACGGTAATTTTATCGGCTTCTCAAAACCCGTTGAGGGCATTGAGGACGAGTATTTACTCCGCCCCGCCAGCGCAGGTATCTGTTCCTGGTGAGCTGACACGCGAAGAGTACAAGTGTAGGTTCATGGAAGAGGACAACTTTGATGTCACTTTTCGTTGCGGCTGGAATGCCTGCCGCGCCGCCAATCTTCAGGGTAGCCAACCTGTAAGTAATAGTGATGAGTTGCCGCCGCAACAGCAGGTTGAATGATGGCTAAATCCCCAGCAGAGCACAGAAGTAATTCTCTATGGCCGGAGCGTAAAGGGTTTTATCCAGAAATGGCGGAATCAGTATTTTTCTGATATGGATTATGAGCTATTGTTTTAACAATAGCCCCCTCCTTTAACGTTTTTGTGAGTTAGCAGCACCTCTAACGGCACACATAAAATCACCAATACCAGCGCCGACGCTGTTCCCTTCGGCAACATAATCACCTTTGAAAGCTAACTTCCCATCCATATAGAAGAGTTTTATCTCTCCATATCCACTATCGCAGTCGGCATCTTTAATACTAACTTTGTAATACTCTACTTTTTTATTTTTTGTTTGATACATGAACAAGGCAGATGAATCACCTTTAACATTCCTGTATGTCCCTGCTTTTGCTGAAAAAACGCCATCATCAGCTGTGGTAACCTCAACCCAGTTACTTGTAGTTTCAGCAAAAGCGACACTCGCAACAAACAGAGCAGAAAAGCCCAGCGATGCGGTTTTCTTATCCATAATTAATATTCCATTTTTAATGTTTTGTTTGATTCTATCTTCGTCTCAAAAACCGTTCAACAAAACACCGCTTACCAACTTAAATGGGCACGGAGAGCCATTCAACCCCGTAGCCTTAGCAACGCAACGTGCGCGAGAATGCTTCGCTCGTGATTCGCTGTAAGAGAAGTTTCATTAGTGACGCAAAGCAAACCCGCTTCGGCGGGTTTTTTCTTTCTCATTAATCCGTTGCGGCAATGCTGTGCCTCCGCCATTCGCTGAGGCGCTGGTGAGGGCGAATCTTCCTGATCTTTGTGTGCCAAGAGAGTTGGCGGCCTGATGACAAGCGATATCGTATTGTGGTTAATATTGCTATCCTATCTGAGGAAAATCCTAATTATTAGGCTTCAGCTTTTTCTCGACACTCTGCTGAGGAATAATCTTGTCAGAAATATATCAAAGGACTAATCGTGAAAAAATTCCTTCTTCTGGGCATGGTGCTTCCAGTGTTATCAGGTTGCGTGATTAAAGAACAAACAAGATATGTAGAATCTCCAGTTGCTACCAATCTCAACAATCCGGCTGGTGCTGCCACAAAAAAATGCAGCATCACGAATTATAAAGAAGCAAAACTTGATAGCCAGTCTCCATCAGGGACTGTGATTATTGATTACGGTAATCGTTTCGATATTATGTTTGAAAATTTTGGAAACGGTGAGGTTTTCCATAGTCCTATACTGAATATTGCGAAAGAAAATATGATTATTGGCTATTCAGGGAGCATGATGTATAGCAAGGGAATAGGAAAGATGGCTGGGTTTTACGGAACCTATAATACAGAGTCAAAGTTCAACACCATATTCCAGTGCTATTAAGCAACGTATGTAAAAGCAACAAATAACCTGCCTTATTCGGCAGGTTTTTTTATGTCTAAAAGTTTATGTTTTTAACATTTTGTGCTCTTAACAGGTTGATCATTCTGAGTTTGCGGGTTACTGTATAAAAACACAGTATGTGCAAAGGAGGCCACCATGAAAGTTGAGTTAACCATTGATCGCACAAAGAAACTTCCTGATGGAGCAATGCCAGCGCTGGAAAAAGAACTGCTAAAACGGCTCCGGAATCAGTTCGAGGATTGCAGTCTGGTTGTTCGTCGTGCTGGTTCGGATGGGTTAAGCGTTTATGGTGGGGCAAAGGAAGCGAAGAAGACGGTTGAAGGTATCCTTCAGGAAACCTGGGAAAGTGCAGACGACTGGTTCTATTAAGGGTGTACTCAGGGGTAGCGCGCATTTTCAGAATACCGCAATTTGCGAATCCCTTTGATGCTGCTGCCGACAATTTCTAATCGCGTCTGTATGTCGCTCAGGGGGATTCCGTGGAGGGTGTAGTTCAGTCAGATCTGCGAGTGACCATAACCGATGGGAAAGGAAGGGAGTTGCTGTCCTTCAAGTTGGGGGCGGAAGAGCGCTATATAATTTCCACCAAAGATAGCTCCATAACTCACAGAAAACTAAGTAGGGATGATCGTTACTGGTCCAAAGAAACCATTATGGAAATTGTAAGGGAAATGGCTTCTAAAAATTGACTTGTCACTACGTACGCAATCATAATTCTTGAGCTGGCCTGAACAACCAGCAACCTGACCGCGATGCGCCACGGAGTGAACACCATGGCGCAGTTACAACTCATTAAGCAGTCCTCAGGGATCCTGATCCCGGCTACGCCAGAGACCAGCGATTTGCTGCAATCAAAAATCAAGCTCGGCGCCGTGCTGGTGGCCGACTTCAAACAGGTACGCAATCCTGCGTTTCATCGCCGCTTCTTCGCTCTGCTGAATCTGGGCTTCGAATACTGGGAGCCTACCGGCGGCGCAATCTCCTCCAACGAGCGCAAGCTGGTTACCGGCTACGCTAAATTCCTGGCTTCCTATGGCGGAAACGAAAGCGCACTGCTCGATGCCGCTGAGCACTATCTTGTGCAGGTTGCGAGCCGCCGCGTAACAAACGGGATCAGCCTCTGTAAATCTTTCGATGCATACCGCGCCTGGGTGACTATTCAGGCCGGGCATTACGACGCTATCAAACTTCCGGATGGCACACTTCAGAAGCACCCACGCAGTATTTCATTCGCCAACATGGACGAAATTGAGTTCCAGCAGCTGTACAAGGCCGCGCTCGATGTCCTCTGGCGTTGGATATTGTCAAAAGCGTTCAGAGACCAGGGCGAGGCGGAGAACGCCGCTGCGCAGCTCATGAGCTTCGCGGGGTGATGGGGATGAAGCATACCTGGTTTCATCATACCGATTGCACAACCCAGCAAGCCGAAGAACTCATGGCGGAATACCGGCGCCGCGGCGTAAAGGTAGAGCGCAGCCTGAACTCCGATTACATCACCTGGACCGTCAGCGCCCGGCTGCCTGAAGGCAATAAACCACCGCGTATAAATCGCCGGTGGCAAAACCGGATATGGGGGTGAGCATGGCTATTTATCGCAGCAAAAAATGGCTTGCCGCCGTTGGGCAGATCGAGCGTTGTGTTCTTTGTGGAGCATGGGGAACGCAGGTGGCACACCGGAACGAAGGGAAAGGCATGGGATTAAAAACCGATGACTGTGCGACAGCTGCGCTCTGCGTTTGCTGTCATGACAGCATTGATAACGGAAATAAGCTGAACAGGGAAGAGCGCCGGCAGCTTATGGACCGCGCGATTGTTCTGACAGTGATTGAAGTTGCCCGCCGCGGGCTGGTGGTGCCCGCATGAAAATTTACGAAATTACGCCGATTGGCAAACCACGAATGACCCAGCGAGACCGATGGCATAAACGCCCGGCAACGGCTGCTTACTGGGCATACAAAGAGCAGGTCCGGCTGCTGGGCATTAAATTGCCTGAAGCCGGATATCACGTCACTTTCGTTATCCCCATGCCAAAGAGCTGGAGCAAGGCAAAGCGGGAGCAATATGTCGGCCAGCCTCATCAACAAAAGCCGGACAAAGACAACTTGGAAAAAGCTTTGCTGGATGCAGTGTTTGACGAGGATAGCCATGTCTGGGACGGGCGGGTTACCAAAATCTGGGGAGAAACCGGGCAAATTATCATCGGGGAGGCCACATGAAGCCAGAAACGCTTGAGGTACTACGCGCGCGCTGGCAGCGCCTTCGCATTTACCGCTACCGGGGATCGGTGCTGGTGGATTACCGCATCTTCCGTAATTACATCAGAATTGAATCAAAGCAGAGGGGCACATGAAACTGGAAGCAGCACTTAAACATTTTAGTCCTCAGGGAATGCATATCAGCGAAGATGTAAAGGGAACCTCTCCGGATCGTCTCACCGGCACTGATGTTATGGCGGCCATTGGCACCACCAGCAGCCGTGCGCGCTTCGGCCTGGCTGCTTTCTTCGGCAAAGCCGGCATTAGCAAAACAGATGAACAACTCGCAGTTCAGGCGCTGGCGCAGTTTGCCATTAAAAACGCCCCTAAAAATGTCCGCAAAGCCGCTGGCGATAAGCTCGGAGCCTGCATGTTGACGCTGGCGCAGTTTGCTTTCGCGGAGTATTCCTGTTCGGCGGCTACCAGCGTGATGTGTCACAGCTGTTGTGGTACCGGCCGGACCACTAAAGAGCAGGTCACCCGCAAGGTTTCGTACCCTTGGGGTAAAGCGCCATACTGGGCCAGCCGCTCCCGTGCCGTTCGTCCGTCTGACTGGGAGCTGTGGACAGAGGTAACAGAGGTTGTACCGGCGGTCTGTGATGTTTGCGAAGGCAAGGGAACGATAAGCGCCCGTTGTCGTTGCGGCGGCATAGGTGAAGTGGTGGACCGTAAAGCAACGAAGGAACGTGGCGTACCAGTTTTCAAAACGTGTGAACGTTGCTCTGGTATTGGCTTCTCTGCTATCTCCTCGGCGACGGTATATCGCGTCATTCTGAAGCGACTCCCTGACCTTCATCAGTCATCATGGTCGCGTAACTGGAAACCACTCTTTGAAATGCTTGTGGACACGCTGCGCAAGTGGGAATGTCAAGCGGCTGTCGAATTCGAGAAGGCAACAACTTAATAATATGATCGAAGCAAATGACGACGCATTTTTGCATGTTAGGGTTGACTTTGCATAAAAATGTCCTGTATGATTTCCACAGTTGATTATTGCGACCAAATGAAATTAAACCCGCTTTAGTGCGGGTTTTTGTAGCTAATTCATTAATTTCCACAGACAAGATCAGCTATGTAAGCGGCTGCACTTGAGCCACCTTTAACATAATCATATTTTCCAGCAACTTTTCCGCTCATTTCATACATTGTTATTTCACCAAACTCATTTTTGCATGCTTTAGAAGGAATGGTGAAATGAGAGTAGAGAATTTTCGCACTGGAGTTCTTGGAAATTGGAACTTCTTGTATGATTATTGACCGAATACCTTTGTTTTCAGTCAATGAACGTTCCTTACCATAGAAGTTGAAATTGTTTGTATTTGTCAGAAAGATCCAGCCGTCAATTTTGTCAGCTGTGTATGCAGGAAGAGAAGAAATAGCTAATAAAAATGCTCCTGCTAACTTCAATTTTTTATGCATTAATGGTTTTCCTCGTTATCCATTTTTGACTGGTACGCTTAAAGATGACACATCATCATTTGGTGATCAGGTTATCGGCACCATTCGCAAGCTATTTAATTAAAATTTCTGGTCGTGATCCGGCGTGCCTTTGCCATATCCGCGTCATGAGTTACACGATGGGTCACAGAACCTTCCGAGTGTGAGCTATAGGAATATGGCAAAGCGATTTTTTACCGCGATGCTATAGTTAAAGTGGCATTCGATAATGCTCTCGATACTGAAAATACTGGGTGGGGAGACACCCGCTTCGCAGAGACAACTGCATGACCCATGACCAGCAACCCAATGCTGGTCTTTTTTTTCCACTGGTCAGTGCACGGAGCTTCTACCTCTGTGGTTCAAGGTTCGAATCCTCGATGGTGGACCATTAAGCACTACAACATTCGTTTACTGAAGGCTACCATCCGTCGGCCTTTTATATGCTCTTGACTATGCAAGCATGTTTTACAGAAAGGTGCTTGCATATGTCAGGCGACAAGAAAGATCCAAAGGGTAAAGCTAAGGGCGGGGTTGCCAGGGCGAAGTCTCTTACTAAAGAGCAGCGTTCTGACATTGCCAAAAAGGCTGCTGCTGCAAGGTGGAGGGATAAAATTCACAAAGCCACCCATATGGGTAATTTCAAAGATGAATTTGGAATAGATGCTGAGTGTTATGTCTTAAGTGATGAATCGAAAACCGCAGTAGTTACTAAGGCTGGACTTGCTCGACTTTTAGGTATCGGCAACTTCGCAAGGGATGTCGATAAACTACTAAGCGCTGGTTACATGAAGGAGTTTGGTGGTCCAAGTTTAAAAGCGAAAATTGAAAATCCTATTAATTTTCAATATAGTGGGCAGTCCAAAAACATCAATAACGCTCATGGGTTTGATATTGATGTGATCGTTGATATCGGAAAGGCGCTGATAGATGCAAAAAGTGCCGATGCTCTGCCACCGTCTAGAATCCCTGCTGCCGATACAGCTCAAAAACTAATAAATGCTTCCGCTAAATCAGGTATAAAAGGCGTAGCCTATGCATTGGCCGGTTATCGACCTGAAGTTCAAGAGGTAATCGATGCTTTTAAGGCATTTGTACGAGAGGAAGCCCGCCAATATGAGAAAGAGTTTCCCGACGAGTTGTATGAGGAATGGTATCGGTTATATGGACTTAATCGTCCGGAAAAAGGCAGGCCGATCCGCTTTGGACAGTTGACTAATATGCAAATTTACGTCCCACTGGCTAAGAGTAAGGGGAAGATATTAGAGCAAATTCGCGCCAGTAGGGATGAGAATGGAAAGCAATCAGATAAGTTACACCTCTTCCTTTCTGAAATTGGCGTCAAGGCCTTACGACAACACATCGGCAAACTTCTTGGCGTTGCAGCAATGAGCGACAACAAAGAGGAGTATGAGGCCGGCATTGAAAAAGTTTTTGGCCGTATCAAGCCAGAATTATAAACTTTCTGCCCGGCCACCGCGCCGGGTTTTTATTGTCTAAAGTCTTTCCCAATACTGCCGATAATCTTCGTTCTGAAATTGAAAAAAATAAATATCTGCATTCGTTGCCCGCTCCCGTGCGGGCTTTTTTTATTCCCCTCATTACTGAGAGGATACACAGCTATATGAGGGGAGACCTATGTCCGATCCATTTTCCGGCACAGGGCTGGCCGGTTTAGCTTTGACTGGAGCCAGTGTTTACGGTCTATTGACCGGAACTGATTACGGTGTTGTTTTTGGAGCATTTGCAGGCGCAGTATTCTACATAGCGACAGCGGCTGACCTGAGTGTGTTACGTCGCCTGGCATACTTCTTCGTGTCGTATATCGTCGGCATTCTTTGTTCGGGGTTGTTGGGGGCAAAACTCACATCCTGGACGGGGTACACCGAGAAGCCTCTGGATGCTATTGGTGCCGTAATAGCTTCTGCGTTAGCCGTTCAAATCCTTACGTTCCTGAACAAGCAGGACATCGGCTCGCTGGTGGCGCTGATAACGCGCCGGGGAGGTTCAGGTGGTACTAAATGACCCAACAGCAACTATCAACGCGCTGCTCTGCGCCGGAGTTGTAATTACTCTGATGTTTTACCGCCGTGGTGATTCGCGGCATCGGCCATGGATTTCGCGTTTAGCCTGGCTGATTACCGTCACTTACAGCGCTGTACCGCTGGCGTACCTGTGTGGGATCTACCCGCATTCATCATGGGCCACCATTGCGGCCAATATCATATTCCTTTCCGTGCTGGTGGCCGTCAAAGGCAACGTTGCACGTCTGGTTGATCATCTGAGGCACTAATGAACCAATCACAATTTCAGAAGGCGGCTGGTATCAGCGCCGGATTAGCTGCGCGCTGGTTTCCGCATATCGACGCCGCCATGAAGGAATACGGCATCACCGCACCGCTTGATCAGGCCATGTTTATTGCCCAGATGGGGCATGAAAGCACCAGATTTACCCGACTGGTGGAGAACCTGAATTACGCGGTTGAAAACCTGGTACCGACGTTCGGCAGCCACCGCATCACTCAACAGCAATCCGCCGCACTTGGCAGAACGGCAACGCAACCGGCAAACCAGAAAGCGATCGCCAATCTGGTATACGGTGGTGAGTGGGGAAAAGAACACCTTGGCAATCAGGTCGCTGGTGATGGCTGGAAATATCGCGGTCGTGGGCTGAAACAGATTACCGGCCTGAGCAACTATCGCAGTTGTGGCCAGGCGTTGAAACTGGACCTTGTTACTCATCCGGAGCTGCTTGAAAAGGATGAATACGCCGCGCGCTCTGCCGCATGGTTCTATGCCTCCCGCGGTTGCCTTCTTCATTCCGGCGACATTGAGCGCGTGACACTGTTAATCAATGGCGGCCGCAACGGGCTGGATAAACGCCGTGCGCTGTTTAATCTGGCGAAATCAGTTTTGGTGTGAGGTGAGAGTGGGTATCGAAACGATAATCGGGCTGGCCGCACTGGTGATTTCCGCCATTGCAGGCGCTTTTGGCCTGGGCCATATTCGCGGCACCAGCAAAGCTGAAGCGAAAGCCGACCAGCAGCGCACCAAAGATAACGCAGCGGCAACGGTCGCAGCAGCCGAACGCCGGGTAGAAGCAACGAAAGAGGCCAGCAATGTACAGCAGACTGTTAACCATATGTCTGACGACGATGTTGATCGCGAGCTGCGGGACAACTGGACCCGTAAGGGTTGAGGTAGCCGATACGTCTTGCGACTGGGTTAAACCCATCTACTGCACAGCGCACGACTGGGATGTACTGGACAGGCAGACGAAGCGCGACATCCTGGCGCATAACAAAGCGTGGCAGGCGAACTGCAAGTAGGCCTTAATTGAAAGATAACTAAATAAATTTTCCAAATGGTCGTTATATAGAGAGTGTGTTTAATTAAGGGGGCAAACAATGCCTTTTCTCATGGTGTTCTTTGTTGTCATTATGGTGTTACTCCTCTGGAAGGCAGGAATACCCCAGGCTATCATTATGTTAATCATACCCATCATGTTTAGTACTTTGGGAGGTATGGTTGCCGCCGTGGGAGTAAGCGCGTTCGCTACACCTATTGTTGGAGTGCCTGTTGGAATCGTTGTATTTTTAATGTTGATGGGTAAGTTTTTATCCAGAAGGTAACCTAAATCCAATACTGAGGACAGGCATGTCACATGAATAGCTATGGCTTTCTTATGCGCATTCTTCATCTATTACAAAGCTCATCTGCTGGTTGCTAATGATGATAAAATGCAGAGTCCCATGGATTTTGGGGTAGGAAAAGCCTGGATATGATGCTAGAAATCATAACATTAAAAAGACCGTGAGATGCAGTATGAAAATCTTAGGATTGGATGAGTACAGAACCCTTCGTGAGGGAGGGACAATGAAGTATTTTGAACTGGAACGCATGCCTAACAGCACTTGGGTTGCCATTTTCGAAAGTTTGTTTGCCGAAAAGGATGAAAAGGCGTGGGTAGAGGGTTACTGCATTGTGACGAACTGCTCAAACAGTGAAGTATCCACCCGGTTCATATACTTGAAAGAAAAGTGCGAAGAAGCGAACTCTATATACAGGGTTAAGCATTCTGCACTATAACTAATTAAATAAACTTAAACTCCTGGTGATTTGTTTGCTGCCATTTTCACTTCTTTCAGAATTGAATTCAGGTGTATGAGTTAAAAAAGACTTTTGGGATATTAAAGGTAACGTAAATCACAGGCAAAAGATTCGTCAATGTGATTGAGTGTTCATGGGACTAACAATCTTCTCTTGTAAGGAATTATGTGTAGAAGGAGATTTTATGGCACAGCTATTGATTTTTGCTGATGATGAGCCTGCTAAGTTGCTGAAAATTCGAAGTTATCGGAGCAAGATTCTTTATCTGTATGCTAATGATGAGGTGAGGTGTTTGGATGTGGTGATTTTTTTTTCAACTTTTCTGAAAGGCGAAAGTGGAGCCATATTGGTGGCAGCCGACAGATACGTGAGCAGGAAAGAAATTATCGAGGCTTATGATGCTCTGATTGGTTGAAAGCAGCGAGACTGGCGCGTAGCAGTAGGATGGGGCATGCTTGGTTCTATACGTCAGTAGAGTGATACAGGAGTTCATATCGGCCAGACGAAGCGTGATGCTACTTTAATCCAGCGGGTGAGCGCTTAATATTGTTTGTCCCAACGGTTCGAACCCATTTCTGATTACCACATTCAAGCCACTGGCACTCGCTGGTGGCTTTTTTTATTGGAGTGAATAATGGCAAAACCGGACTGGGGAGAGCTTCAGCAACGGTTCCTGTCCGAACATGCCGCAACCGGCGTATCACCAAAGGAATGGTGTGAAGCGCAGGGACTGAACTACGCTACCGCCCGTCGATATATCAAAAAAACTTCTGCGCAAACTGCGCAAAAATCTGCGCAGAAAAAAGTGCGCATTGCGCAGAAAGAACAAAGCGCAAATGAGCTGATGGATGATGATGGACTTACTGCTCAGCAACGCTTATTTGTTGCGGAATACCTAAAGGATGGTAACGCCACACAAGCAGCTATCAGGGCGGGTTACAGCAAAAAATCCGCTGAACAAATTGGTTATCAACTCCTTCAGAAAACTTCAGTTGCCCAGGCTATTGCACAACAGCAGAAAGCCTCCATTGCGCGCACGCTTGGCGGTGCCGATGAAGTCCTCGCGCAGATGTGGCAGCTTGCCACCTTCGATGCAAACCAGCTATCGCAGTATCGCCGCGGCGCGTGTCGTTACTGCTGGGGATT
Source organism: Enterobacter cloacae complex sp. IR5428 (assembly GCF_049238585.1). Taxonomy (NCBI): domain Bacteria; kingdom Pseudomonadati; phylum Pseudomonadota; class Gammaproteobacteria; order Enterobacterales; family Enterobacteriaceae; genus Enterobacter; species Enterobacter cloacae complex sp. IR5428. Next base: position 41,340 of record NZ_JBMKHV010000019.1, read on the forward strand.
CGGTCACCAGTACCAGTGGCGCGATATGGTGGAGTTCGAAGAGAAACGACTCGAAGCGCTTGAGCGGAAAAGTCGCGAGCCCGCTGATGTTGGTGGCTATGGCTATGACCATAATCGTGAGCCTAACCCTGCCTGCCCACGCTGTAACGGCGATGGTATCGGCCAGCCTTACTTCGCTGATACGCGTAAACTCTCGCCAGTCTCGCGACTCGCTTACTCCGGCGTAAAGGTCGGAAAGAACGGCGTCGAGATAACCGCTATCAGCCGTGAGCGTATGTTCGAAGCCGTAATGAAACGGCTTGGCCTGGCGGATAGCGAGTTCGCTCAGCGTCTCCAGCAGATCGAAATCGACCGCCGGCAGCTGGAGGTTGAGAAACTCCGCAAAGAGCTGGCCGGTGATGGTGATGGTGACGAACCGACCCCAGTTCAGATCAATATCAACGTAGTGGACGCGAGGGCGTAAGATGGGGATCAGCCCGACACTTAACATTCCTCAGGCGCGTTTCCTCGCGATGCAGCACAAATTCAAAGCCTACGTTGCCGGGTTCGGTTCCGGTAAGACGTGGGTGGGTTGTGGCGGCATCTGTAAGGGGATGTGGGAGCACCCTAAAATCAACCAGGGTTATTTCGCGCCGACGTACCCGCAGATCCGTGACATCTTCTACCCGACGATTGAGGAAGTGGCCTTTGACTGGGGGCTGAGCGTCATAATCAATGAGGGGAACAAAGAGGTTCACTTCTACGAGGGGCGACGATACCGCGGAACCACAATCTGCCGCTCAATGGAGAAGCCAGGCTCGATAGTTGGTTTCAAAATCGGTAATGCGATGGTGGATGAACTGGACGTCATGGCGGCTGCCAAAGCGCAGCAGGCCTGGCGAAAAATCATCGCCCGTATGCGTTACAAAGTCGACGGGTTGCGTAACGGCATCGATGTAACGACTACGCCGGAGGGCTTCAAGTTCGTCTACCAGCAGTTCGTGAAGGCGGTCCGCGAAAAGCCTGAGCTTTCTGCTCTGTATGGGCTGATTCAGGCCAGCACGTTCGACAACGCGAAGAACCTGCCCCCGGATTACATTTCCTCGCTGCTGAGTTCTTATCCTGATGAACTGATTCAGGCATACCTGCGCGGGAAGTTCACCAACCTCAACAGTGGGACCATTTACCACACCTTTAACCGTAAACTGAACAACTGTTCTGACGAGATTCAGGATGGGGATCCGTTGTTTATCGGTATGGACTTCAACGTAGGGAAAATGGCCGCGATTGTTCACGTAAAGCGTAACGGGCTACCGCGCGCGGTTCGCGAACTGGTGAAAGTCTACGACACGCCGGCGATGATTAAGCGTATCCAGGAAGAGTTCTGGCGATATGAGGATGGGCGTTATGTGAAGAGCCGGGAGATTTACATCTACCCGGATGCGTCAGGCGACTCCCGCAAATCGCAGAACGCCAGCAAGACGGATATTGCCCAGCTTAACGATGCCGGCTTCAGTGTCATCGTTGATGATGCCAACCCGCCGGTTAAAGACCGCATTAACTCAATGAACGCCATGTTCTGCAACGCCAACGGTGAGCGCCGCTATCTGGTCAACGTCCAGAATTGCCCGGTCTACACCGAGAGCCTCGAGCAGCAAATCTGGGCGGCTAATGGCGAACCGGATAAATCAGCGGATAACGATCACCCCAATGATGCTGGTGGGTACTTCATTGTGAAGGATTACCCCATCGTGAAACCGGCATACTCAATCACCATGGACACCACTTTCTGATATGGCAAACGACGACATCACCTGGGTTCGACCAGAACACCGGGCGGCTTCTGCTGCCTGGCGGAAATACAGAGACTTTTGCAAAGGCGCTGAGGCCGTAAAAGCGGCGGGCAATAAGTACTTGCCTTATCTCGATCCAACCGATAAATCCACGCGCAACCGTAAGCGCAACGAGGACTATCTGCGCCGCGCTGTATTTTACGCCATTGCCGGCAATACGAAGATCGGCATGCTTGGCATGGCGTATCGCAAAGACCCAACGTTTAACGGCCCGGAGAAGCTGAAATACCTGCTGGATAATGCTGACGGGGCGGGTACCAGCATTTATCAGCAGTCGCAGCTGGTGGTTGAGAACGTGCTGGAGGTGGCGCGTGATGGGCTTTACGTTGACTATGCAGAGGCATCAGACGAAGCGATCATTCTCCGCTATCCGGCAGAGAACATCATCAACTGGCGAACAAAGCGAATTAACGGACGCGATCAGCTGGTACTGGTGGTCCTGCGCGAATGCGTAGAAGAGCCGGATGGTTACGCTTACAAGGACGAAATTCAGTACCGCGAGCTGGCGCTGGAAGAAGGGAAGTTTATCTGCCGTGTATGGCGCCGGGCAGGTGGCACCGCAAGCGGAACCTACAGCGTTGACAGTGAATACCACCCTAAGCCGAAAGGGAAGGACTACTGGGACGAAATCCCGTTCACCTTTGTCGGTGCTCAGAACAACGATCCCACTATCGATGATTCACCGCTGGCCGCGCTGGTGGAGATAAACCATGGCCATTATCGAAACAGCGCTGACTATGAGGACAGCGTGTGGTTCTGTGGTCAGGTGCAGCCGTATATGACTGGGCTTGATACCAACTGGCGAGATCACCTTGAGAAGACCGGAGTAAAAATTGGTTCCCGTTCACCGCTAATGCTTCCCAAAGATGGCTCGTTTGGCTATGCCCAGGCGCAGCCGAACATGCTGGCTAAAGAGGCCATGGACAGCAAACGCGATTACATGGTGCAGTTGGGCGCCAGGTTAATTGAGCAGAACGCCACGGCGAAGACTGCAACGCAGGCAAGCGGTGAACAGAGCGCATCAACATCAGTGCTGGGTATCTGCGTTTCAAACGTTTCCGAGGCTTACACGCTGGCGCTGGGCTGGTGTGCGAAGTACCTCGGAATTAAGGACGAATCGACGAGCTACACCATCAACCAGGAATTTATCGCGAAGGTTGCCGAATCCGGGATGGTTACCGCGATTGTTAATGCATGGCAGTCCGGCGCACTGCGCGATACTGACATGATTCGGGCGCTTCACAAACTCGACCTCATCAACCCGGCAGACAGCCCGGATGATGTGATTGATGCGCTCCGCAATCAGGCGCCCTCATTGACCGGGGGCTGATATGGCAACAGTCAACGAAAGTTTGCGGGATGAGGCCATTACCCATTCCGTCTGGATTAGCCGCTATGCGACGGGCGTGGCTAACCGAATGGTGAAGCTGCTCAACGAGACAGACGCAGAACTGTCTGCCCGCCTGCTGGATGCACTGGATCGGCTCCCGGCTGATAGCTTCACGGTTACACGTCTGGAAAGCTTGCTCGGCAGCGTACGCGAACTTAACCATCAGGCTGTCGCTTCGATGCAGTCCGGGCTAGAAGGGGAACTGCTTGCGCTTTCCAGGAATGAGGTCAGTTATCAGCTGAGCCTGTTCGATTCCCTTCTTCCCTCACAGGTGCTGGCACGCTACCCGCTACAGGGAATCACCGCTGATATGGTTTATGCCGCGGCGATGGCTCAGCCATTTCAGGGGCGCCTGCTGAGTGAGTGGACGGAGAATCTGGAATCGGACAGGCTGGCGCGGATCGTAAACGCTGTACGCCGTGGCTATCTTGCTGGCGACACGGTTGAAACCATCGCCCGAAGCGTGCGCGGTCATGCCAATAAAGACTATCGCGACGGCGCGCTCCAGATGAGCAGGGCAAATGCCGCAAGCATCGCTAAAACAGCCGTGAATCATCTGGCTGCTACCGCCCGCAACAGCTTCACCAGCGCCAACAGCGACATCGTGAATGGTAAGCAGTGGCTGTCTACGCTGGACAATAAAACCAGTCACGACTGCATCATTCGCGACCTGCTGCGCTACACCCTGGATAATAAACCGATCGGGCACAAAGTACCTTACCTGCAAGGGCCCGGGAAAATTCATTTCTGTTGCCGTTCTACTGAAACTCTGATTATCAAGTCCTGGCGCGAACTCGGCATTGATATTGATGAGATGGACGAGGGCACTCGTGCCAGCATGGATGGGCAGGTACCTGCTAAAACCACGTATCTTGAATGGCTCGCGCGTCAGCCAGCTCAAAGGCAGGATCAGGTTCTGGGTGCCGAGCGTGGCCGTCTGTTCCGCGCGGGTGAAATCGACCTGGCTGATATGTTCACTGACAAAGGCGAGTGGATCAGCCTGGAACGTCTTAAGCAGCTATCAGGTCCTTGAACCTGGCAACTATCACTTTCTACACGCCCTGGCATCCGCCGGGGCTTTTTTATGGGCGAGGCCCGACAAAATCCCGAGGGGAAATTATGTTAATTCGAAACATGCTTCTGAAATATTACGCACCTGAAAGCGGCGGTGAGGGCAGTGGTGGTGGCGGTATCGAAATCACCCCCGAAATCCAGAAGCTGATTGATGAGCGTGTGACCAGTGAAGTTACAGGCCTGAAATCAAAAAACTCTGAGTTGCTGGGCACCATCAAGCAGCAAAAAGAAAACCTGTCACGTTTTGACGGTATCGACCCAGACGCTGTACGCGGCATTCTCCAGCGTTTTTCTGACGATGAAGAGGCGAAGCTTATCGCCGCCGGAAAAATTGACGAGGTGCTGGATAAGCGTACCGAGCGCCTGCGTGCTGACGTTGATAAGCAGATCAAAGCGGCAAACGAACGCGCGGAAAAAGCTGAAGCGTTCTCCAACAAATTCCGGGATCGGGTTCTCGGGGATGCAATCCGTGCAGCAGCCTCCAAAGCGGGCGCGCTGCCTGAAGCTTCTGACGATCTTATTCTGCGTGCCAAAGGCACATTCCAGCTCAACGACGAAGGCGAGGCCGTAGCAGTTGATGCAAATGGCGATGTTCTGTTCGGCAAAGACGGCAAAACCCCACTAAGCCCGCTTGAATGGGCGGAGTCTCTCAAGGAGACGGCTCCACATCTGTTCCCGCGCGCAGAAGGCACGGGCGCGGGTGTACACAAGCCAAACGGTGGTGGAAGCCTGAAACGTTCCGAAATGAGCGCCAGCGACAAAGCGGACTACATCCGCAAACACGGCCAGCAGGCCTTCCTCAAACTTCCGAAATAAGGGATTCAAACCATGGCAACGACTGTTAATTCCGACCTGGTTATTTATGACGATCTGGCGCAGACCGCGTTTCTTGAGCGTCGCCAGGACAACCTGGAAGTGTTCAACGCTTCCTCCAACGGTGCGATTTTGCTGGATAACGAACTGATTGAAGGTGATTTCCGCAAGCGAGCCTTCTACAAAGTGGGCGGTTCTATCGAATCGCGTGACACGAACTCCACCGATAAAGTGACCGGCAAGAAGATTGGCGCCGGTGAATCCGTATCCGTCAAAGCACCGTGGAAATATGGCCCGTATGAAACCACCGAAGAGGCATTCAAACGCCGCGGCCGCTCTGTCGACGAATTCTCCGAAGTGATCGGCGTTGATGTGGCAGATGCCACGCTGGAAGGCTACGTGAAATATGGTCTGAAAGCACTGACTGCGGCGATTGGTGCTAACACCGACATGGTCGTAACCGCCGACATTGCGACCGACGGTAAAAAGACCCTGACGCGTGGCCTGCGTAAATACGGCGACAAGTTTAACCGCGTGGCTCTGTTCGTGATGCACTCTGCGACCTACTTCGACATTGTTGATGAGGCGATTGCCAACAAAATCTACGAAGAAGCTGGCGTGGTGGTTTACGGCGGGCAGCCTGGCACGCTGGGTAAACCTGTGCTGGTAACCGACACCATGGACGCTGATGCGATCCTTGGGCTGGTGGCCGGCGCAGTGACTGTTACCGAATCTCAGGCACCAGGCTTCCGTTCCTACGATATCAACGATCAGGAAAACCTTGCGATTGGCTATCGCGCTGAAGGTACCGTGAACGTTGAACTGCTGGGCTACAGCTGGGATACCGCCAAAGGTGATAATCCTGACCTGACCGCCATCGGTACCGCGGGCAACTGGAAGAAACACTTCACCAGTAACAAATCCACTGCGGGCGTTCTCATCAAACTGGAATCCGCGGTGGGGGAGTAACTCTGTCAGCGGATAAAACCTCCGCAACTGCTGACAGCACAGACGCGGTAACTGTTTCTCTTAAGTACACGCTGAATGGCTCCGGTGTATCCGGTAAAACCGTCGCGTGGACTTCCACAGGCGGCACGCTTAGCACGGCCAGTTCTCAAACCGGCTCTGCTGGTGGTGCAACGGTGAAACTCACATCAGACGTTGCTGGCACCTTCACGGTAACCAGCACGGTTGAAGGAGTGGCGAAAACCACTGATGAGATCACCTTCACTGCGCCTGCCGGAGAATAACGAATGGGGCGAAAGCCCCATAAACAGGATGATTCGATGATCAATACCGATATCACCTCTCCTGATGCCAACAGCTACGTCAGTGAAGAGGATCTTGCCTCATTTGCGGAAATACGCGGCATTGAACTGCCTGGCAAGCTCACACCTTTGCTGATTAAGGCAATGGATTACCTGGAGGGGCTGGACTGGGTAGGCTCAAAAGCTGACCCGAGACAGGCTCTGGCATGGCCACGCGTGAATGTCGTTCTGGATGAACATGATTTCCCGCCGGATGAAGTTCCACGGCAGGTTTTAACCGCGCAGTGCATGCTGGCGGTAGAGGCAATCGACGGAGATTTACTCTCCAGCGTGCGCGAAGCCGCTGTGAAAACTGAACGTGTGGAAGGTGCTGTCACCATGACCTATGCGGTCGCAGATGGTGAAGTTTTCACGCCGTCCTATCCTGCTGTCATGGCGCTGTTAGGCGACCTTGCTGGTGGTCGAGGTTTCGCCATCAATGCATTTGCAGAGAGGGTCTGATATGGCGATTGATTACCTACGTATGCAGGCCAGAACAACGCGCATGCTCAGGCAGAACGGAGTGTTATACAACGTCACCCGCAAGGGTTCAGTAACGGTTATCGGTGGAGTCGAGCATAAAACGGATGATGTTCAGTTCACTGCGATCGGCGTTAAAACGGAATACGCACCCGGCGAAATAGATGGAACGGTCATCGTTAACGGCGACGTGCAGATCGTTTTTACGGCGGAGCAGGAAATTAAAATCGGCGACGTAGTCGATATTGATGGCACAGCCCACCGGGTTATCAAACCCAACCCGGCAAAACCTGCCTCGCTGGTACTCTGCTACAAAGCGCAGTTGAGGGCATAGCATGGGAGAGAACACGGCATTCCTCGCTGAAATCACAGCATTCGTCAATAAGGCGAAAACGAATCAGGAAGCAGTGGTGCGCGCCGTCGGAATCAAAATTCTTAACCAGCTGGTGGTGATGTCCCCAGTGGGCAACCCGGAGTTGTGGGAAGTTAACCAGACAGCCGTTTCCTATAATCGCGCTGTTTACGACCATAACGAGGCGCAGCGGGCAAATCCCGACAACCTGACCAAAACCGGGCGACTGAAGAAAAAAGCCCGGGTGGTGGATGGGATGGATATCAAAGCACCGCCGGGGTATACGGGCGGACGCTTTCGCGGTAACTGGCAGGTATCGTTTGATGCTCCGACAACTGATGAAACGGGACGAATAGACAAGACCGGCGACCTGACAAAAGCAGCCGGGAACTACACGCTGTCACTGTTCAAAGTCGGGATGAAGGCCATTTATTTCTGCAACAACGTCCCGTATGCATACCCGCTTGAAATGGGGCATTCCACACAGGCACCGGGCGGAATGGTCCGTATAACCGCTGCTGAGTTTCAACGCTTCTTTGAGGAAGCTATCAAGGAGGTGTCCTGGTGATTCCTGATATTGCATCTGCACTGGCCGCCAGACTGGGTACCTGGGCCGATGCCGAGGGCATTTCAGTTGCATGGGAGAACGTGCCGTTTACACCTCCTGCTAACGACATATACCTGGCCGTACACGATATGCCCGTTACGCCGCGGACAATCGATCTCGGATTGCGCTGCCGGACTTATTCAGGCGTGTACCAGATCAATGTCGTGGCGCCAGCCGGCTTAGGCCGTACCTCAGTCGTTTCTCTGGCGGGCAGATTAGTGGAATTGTTCCCTGAGGGGCAGGAAATTGCAGGAAGTGACTTCACCTGCTGGATCACCAGCACGCCAGCAATTTTTCGCGGTATCCCGACAGCTGTTTCCTACACCATTCCCATCAGCCTGAACTACCGGGCCGACATCATTAACTGACCCCGTCAAAATCATCGGCCATTGTGCCGGTTTTCTAATTTCACAGGAGTAACCATTATGGGCTTCGCACTGCCTAACGGCGCTCATGTTTATCTGGCCTCGGGCTACGGCCCAGCCATTACTTTCACCGGCGCGACGAATGCTGAGCACGCGGTGATCACCGTCAGCTCCGCGGACGATATCGCGGTCGGTGATATCGTTCACGTGAACTGCAACTGGTCGGGTATTGATAACGTTATCGCGAAAATCGACGCGATTGCGGAGAATGCTGTCACTCTTCGCAACATCAATACCACCAACAAAAACAAATACGCGGCTGGCGGCGGTTCCGGCTCTATTCGCAAAATTGAAGAATGGACCGAACTGCCACAAATCACTGAGGTATCGAAATCCGGTGGTGATCAGAACACCACGCAGATTCAGTTCCTCAGCGATGACCGTCAGCGCAACCTGAATACCTATAAATCTGCCGTCTCTCAGACTTACTCGATCGCTCACGATTCAAGTCTCCCGGTATATCCGTTGCTGCGCCAGCTGGATGAAGACGAAGAGACTGTGGCGGCTTATATGTACGTTCCGAAGGCGAAGGAGAATCGTTACTGGGCGGCCACGGCATCTTTTGACGACACGCCGACCACGGCGGTGAACGAAGTCGAAACGGTAAGCGTCGTGCTGAACCTGCAATCGCCAGCAATGACGTTCTACAAAATCACAGGCGCCGCGGCATAAGCCAGGCATAACGATAGTCTAAGCCTCCTCCATGGAGGCTTTCTTTCACTAAGAGGCAACGATGGCGACTAAATTCACCCTTCAGCCCAAACCAACTTTTAAGGCCAACGTCTCGATCCCGCGCGCTGGCGATGAGGATGGCGTGCTGACATTCACATTCAATCACAAGCCACTCAAAGAACTGGCGGATCTGGAGAAAATGGAAGGCAAAACCGCCACTGATTTTCTGATGGAAATCATTGCTGGCTGGGCACTTCCCGATGCATTCAACGCGGAAAACCTGTCGGTGCTGCTGGAAAACTATCCGGCGGCAATGAAGGCAATCCCGGAAACCTACTACCGAGAGTTGATGGGGCAGCGCGAAAAAAACTGATAGCGGTTGCCTCTGCATTCTATACGCCTGAACCCACAGCGGCAGACCTGGCACCCTATGGGCTTACGCCGGATGACTATGACGATCAATACATCGACGTCTGGCCAGATGTATGGCCTTCATTCCTGGTGTTTCAGGCTGTCAGCACGCAGTGGCGCACGGGCATGGGAGGCGCATCAGGTCTTGATTACAACGTGCTGCCCTGGGTGATGCGCCTGCACAACGTCGACGACGAGGCAACCGCGCTTTCGGACATCCGAATCATGGAGTGCGCCGCACTAAAAGTTATGCATAAAGAGAGGGCGGAATGAGTAACGACATCGCCACGATTTCCCTGCGCGTAAATACCACTGAGCTGGAGCGTGGTAACCAGGCACTGGATCGCTTTCAGGAGACTGCGTCCGCCGCGGCAGGTAAAGCGGATGACCTGAACAGTACGTTCCGCACCGGGATCGACAACCAGAAAAAAAACAGCGAAAGCCTGAAACAGCAACGGCAGGAACTGCAAAACCTGCTGAATAAAATCAGCCCTGTTAACAAGGCGCTGGACGAGCTGGATACCATTCAGGAAAGCCTGTCTAAATTCCGGAGCAAAGGTCTGGTGGGTGACGAGGATTTTACTCGTTACAACAGCGTGCTTGAGACGACCCGCGCGAAACTGGCGCAGGTCATGGAATCTGAAACAGCAGAGGGCCGAGCTCGCATTGAGCAGGCACAGGCAGCGCAACGGGCAACTGCCGCAGGCAAAACTTTTATCGACTCACTTGAGGACCAGGTTGCAGCTATCGGAAAAACCCGTGCAGAGTTACTCGAACTGAAGGCGGCCCAGCTTGGCGTGTCGGACCGCGCTGCGCCAATAATTGCCCGACTAAAAGAGCAGGAAGAGTCCTGGAAATCTGGAGCTATCAGTGCGGGGCAGTACCGTAATGCCATGCGTTACCTGCCAATGCAAATGACGGATATTGTGACTTCACTGGCCTCCGGTATGCCGGTTTATATGGTCGCTATCCAGCAGGGTGGTCAGCTGCGTGATTCCTTTGGCGGAGTGGGTAACGCGCTAAAAGCGATGTTATCCATGGTAACCCCGGCACGTGTTGCGATTGGTGGTCTGGCTGGCGCTGTACTGATTGCGGCAAAAGCGGGATCGGACTATTTCACAGCATATGACGAAATCAATAAAGCTATCATCCGCACCGGAAACATTGCCGGTACGTCAGCGCTACAGATTATGGCATCCTCCCAGTCAATCTCTGCTTCAACTGGGACTACGGTGGGCACTGTCCAGAGTCTGATGACAGAGCTGGTTGGTATCGGCTCAATGACCCAGCAACAGCTTGAGAAAGCTACCAAAGCGACAGCGCTGGCAGTTGAAACTGGTATTGTTTCGGCTCAGGACATTACCAAGGCTTATAAGGATATTGAAAAGGATCCGGTTAAGGCTCTTCAGAACCTTAATGAGCAATTCAACTTTCTTACCGTTTCACAGCTTAAGCACATTGACGATTTAGTTAAGCAGAAAGACCAGACCGCTGCCGTTACTCAAGCTATGGATTTGTTTGGCGACACGATGGCAGAGCGTGGAGAGCAGGCTTACGACTCGCTGACACCATTTGGCCGCCTGTGGCTTGATATCAAGGGATGGGCGTCTGAGGCTATGCAGAGCATCGGTCAGTGGGTGGCTGAACTGGCATCAAACACGCTAAAGGAATTTAACGCAATTTATTACAGCGTCGCGATAGTTTTCCAGAAGCTGAACCAGATTATTTCTTCTTCTATCGCGGCTGCGATTAATCTCGTTCCTGACTGGGCGAAAACTGATACTTTGCAAGGATGGCAGGACTATAACGAACAAATGGCCGGCGCTTATGGTAACAGCGTATCTCAGCTGAAAAAGGACTGGGACGCAGCTGACATTAGCGCAGGCAAGTACCTCGATACATCCCGCAAGATAAGCTCCGCGACCACTGAGAAGGATCGGCAGACAGTCGCTTCGTTTGGCAAAAAAACGAAAACAGGAAAACAAGGCACTGTGTCGGCTGGCGACCGCAGTACTGACACTGCTCAGGCCGAATTGCTGGCGCTTCAGGCGCAGTTGCGTGCTCTTCAGCAGTATAAAGGGCTGAACGACACTATCAGCCAGCAGCGCAAAGATCTGTGGACCACTGAGGCGAAATTTCAGGTGCTGGAAGAAGCCTCGCGTTCACGTTCACTGACGAAGCAGGAACAATCCCTGCTGGCGAGTAAAGACCAGGTGCTTCAGTTGGCACGGCAGAAAGCCCTGTTGGGTGATCAGATTACCGCACAGGAACAGCTGAACAAGCGAATGGATACCTCTCAGAAATATGTTACGCAGATGGCTGAGAAACAGGCTGCTTTGGTTGGTGGAGCTGGAATGAGCGAGCGGTTAGCTCAGCGTGAACTCGCGAAAAGTCAGCTTGCCGCAGGTTGGGTGAACGCCGGCGGTTCTCTGGAGGACGTTGGTTATCAGAAGCAGCTCAAAGCGGCGAATAATTACTATGCCGCAGAGGACAGGTTGCGTGGCGACTGGTTGACCGGCGCGAAAAAGGGCTGGGCTGAATTTGAGGACTCCGCAACCAATGTTTACTCCCAAGTGCAGACGCTCACCAGTAATGCGTTCGCCGGCATGGCCAGCACTCTAACGGACTTCTTTACTACTGGAAAAGCTAACTTCTCAGATTTCCTGACAACCTTTTTGAAAGGAACTGCCCAGATGCTGACACAGTTGGCGCTGGTCAACGGAATGAAGTCTGCCTTTGGTGGGACCTCATTTGGTTCATTTTTTGGATTTTCTGATGGTGGCGCAGTTCCGGAATTTGATACTGGCGGCTACACGGGGGATGGAGGAAAGTATCAGCCAAAAGGCGTGGTGCATGGTGGCGAATTCGTATTCACCAAGGAGGCAACCAGTGCGCTGGGTGTTGGCAACCTTTACGCTTTGATGCGAGGTGCTCAGGGCTATGCAAACGGCGGGTATGTTGGTACTGCGCCAATGTATGGGCTACGAACATCAGGTGCTGGCGGCGTTAATGTCCAAACTTCCGTGGTGGTACAGAACCAGGGCAACCAGCAGCAATCTTCCGGGAGTAACGACGCTATTTCACGTGCTTACAAGCAGACTATCGATCAATCTGTTCGGGCAGGTATTGCGAAACAACTTCAGCCTGGCGGCCTTATATGGAATGCAACAAAATCAAGATAAGACGCTTCGGTGTTTTTTTTGATCATATTATTCATCGTGTTAAGATGTTTCCGATTGCAATTAAAGGAAACGTACAATGAAGAAGGTAGTGGCCTTAGCTCTTGGGGCTTTAATGTTGTCTGGCTGTACTGTTCGTGTTGCTGATATGACCGTTGGTAGTACCAAAAATTACAACCTGAATGCAGCTAAGTTTGAAAAAGGTCAACGTGTGACTGGTGAAGACAAAGCTCCAATTGTTATTTTCCCGCTGGGCATTCCAAGCGTTAAAACTGCAATGGATCGGGCTATTGAAAAAGATAAGTGTTCCGTAGGCTTAAGCGATGTTGTTATTTATCAATTAAACCACGCATTTCTGTTCGGCACATATGGTTACCGTGTTGAAGGCACGCAGATTATCGACAAGTCTCAGCTTGGTTGTGAAACCCGCTAATCTCCTTCTCATACTGTCACAAGCCACCTTCGGGTGGCTTTTTTTATGGAGCAAACATGGCCCTGGAAACGTTCACCTGGCGGACGCAGATACAGGCGGGAATGGAGGGAACGTTTAGCCATAAAACCCGCTCTGCAACCTTTGGCGACGGCTATGAGCAGATCGCCGGGGAAGGCATTAACCCTGAAAAACAGTCATGGCCTGTCACGCTCACGGGCAAAAAAACGGACATGCTTCAGGCCCTTAAATTCTTTCGTTCTCACGTCACAAAGGCATTTATCTGGACATCTCCAGTTGGCGAAACTGGTCTCTACCGGATTGAGGCCGAATCAATCAAGTCACAGCCCTTATCCAGCAACGTTCTGACTATTTCCGCAACATTCAAACAGGCGTACGCACCATGATCACAGCAGACTATCAAAGCCTTGAGCCCGGCAATAAAGTCCGGCTTATCGAAGTTGATGGCTCTACGTTCGGCGTGGATGATGTACTGCGATTTCACGCGTACAACCTCCCGCACACGGAAGAAGAAATCGCCGCTGCTGGCGGTGATGAATCAAAGCTGAAGGCGAAAAGTATCTGGTGGCAGGGGGAAGAATATGCCGCCTGGCCGTATCAAATTGAAGGGCTTGAAGCCTCCACAGACGGCAACAGCGCCCAGCCAACGCTCACGGTTGCAGATATCGATAGCAAGATTACAGCGCTGTGCCTTGCTTATGACGATATGCTACAGGCCAAAGTTACTATCCATGACACTTATTCACATTATCTAGATGCGAAGAACTTCCTCGCTGGTAACGCAACAGCTGATCCGCAACAGGTCAGAAAACGAGTTTTTTACATCGATGGCAAAAGCAGCGAAATTCCGGGCGAAAGTATCGAATTCGTACTCGATAGCCCGATGTCTTTGCAGGGTAAGATGATCCCCACGCGCCAGCTTCATTCCCTGTGCACCTGGTGCATGCGCAATAAGTACCGAACCGGTGACGGTTGCGATTATGCCGGAACCAGATACTTCGATAACAATAATAATCCTGTCGATGATCCCTCGCTTGATGTCTGTAACGGCACGCTCACGGCGTGCAAACTTCGCTTCGGAGAGAATGAAGAACTGCCGTTCGGTGGTTTCCCGGGTACTTCACTAATCAGGAGCTAATATGCGTCAGAAAACCATTGATGCGATTATGGCGCATGCAGCCGCTGAATATCCTCGTGAGTGTTGTGGTGTCGTGGCGCAAAAAAGCCGTGTTGAACGTTATTTCCCTTGCCGGAACCTTGCCGCGGCACCGGAGGAAAATTTTGTCCTCTGCCCGGAAGATTACGCAGTTGCTGAGGACTGGGGTACGGTGATCGCCATCGTTCACAGCCACCCTGACGCCACTACGCAGCCGAGCGAACTGGATAAAGCGCAATGCGACTCAACGCTTTTACCCTGGCATATCGTGAGCTGGCCGGAGGGGGATTTAAGGACCATCCAGCCGCGTGGAGAACTGCCGCTGCTCGAGCGCCCGTTTGTGCTTGGTCACTTTGACTGCTGGGGGCTGGTGATGAGCTATTACCGGCAAACGTACGGGATAGAGCTTCACGATTACCGGGTCGATTATCCCTGGTGGGAAAACGACTATCCGGACAACTTCTATCAGGATTGCTGGTACGAGTGCGGATTCCGTGAATTCGACGGGCCGCCGAAACCTAGCGATATGGTGATCATGCAGGTTCAGGCTGATAAGTGGAATCATGCGGGGATTCTGCTGGAAGGCAACATGCTACTGCATCACCTTTATGGACATCTGAGCCAGCGCGTACCTTATGGCGGATACTGGATGGAAAGGACCATGAAGATACTCAGACATAAAATTTTATTAGGGTGCGGTTAAAATCTGAGCATCTCCATTCAGAGGGGGCGAAATACTACAGCAATCTTTGTTGTTCTGCATTCCAACCAAGCCATACATTTTGTGCAAAAAGTGCTATTTATGCCATTCTTGAAAGCTCAGGACGGCTCATAGGCACCGCCTATCTCCTGAGAACGTGGCAATAGTTTACTATTACCTGAGGGGTAAATTCTGCGAAAAGGTGGTTAACTTGCAAAGTGGCCGCGATAAATTTCGTCGAACTTGCATCTATCTTCAGACATGGGCCCATTGCTCAAATATGACGAATGGTATTAAATTGTCCTCAACCACTCGAAGTGGTCATGAAATCTTTGGGTGTGTTTACATCCTACAATTTAAGAAAGCACTGCCAAACGTGCATGAGGGTGATAATCATGGGTCACGCATTAAAAAAGGCAGATCGCTTGTACATTCCGCCTCGTGACAAATCCACGGTGGCGAAACCTCGTGCAGCGATCAGCGAAACATGTTCACATACTGGTCAAGTTAAAAACGCCTTTGAGTTTGGGTTTGCTCGTTACGAGAAGGCGATGGAAGAACTTTCAAAGGTCTGAGTAGAAACGGATGACGATAGAGTATGTTGAGGGAGTCAATTATCTTTCCATTGACGATATCGTTTACATCAACAGGTCTCTGATCGAGACTCAGACGCCAAATGAACCAATAGGCGTCCTGAATCCGAATAACCTCAGCTCTTCACAGTCACGACCAAGTACCATTCGATATTATGAGCAGACAGACGATATGTTTCGTCTGTCTGCTGTTCTAATTGAAAGCCTGATCCAGAATCATCCATTCGCAAATGCAAACAAACGCACTGCCATGATGGCTGGTTACGTATTTCTGTTGCTGAATGGATATGAGCTTACAGCACCCAGTGATGAGGTCGTAACCATCGCTGAGGGGTTGGCTCGTAAGGATTATTCAGTGGATGACTTGGAAAATTGGTTGTGTCACTGGTCTCGAGAGTACGATTCAAGAACGTTATGTGCAACTGGCGGAAATTCGCTACAGGCTCTCGTGGCAACCTCACACTACATCCGAATCATATCGAACAAATGAATCCGCTGAGAGGCGGTTTTTTGCTGACTAATACTGAATAATATAACCCGCTTCGGCGGGTTTTTTTATGGGGTAAATATGGCAATTTCACTCGATAAAGAACCGCTCAGAACCGTCCGGCTTTATGGCGTGCTGGGCGCCACCTTCGGGCGTGAATATCGTTTATCAGTAGCTTCACCAAAAGAGGCCATCCGCGCCCTGAGCGTTATCGTGCCGGGTTTTGAGCGTTTCCTGAATACCAGTAAGCAACGAGGTTTAACTTATGCGGTATTCAGCGGGAAACGAAACCTCGTAAACGATGAGCTCAGTATGGACAGGAGCACAGAGGAAATCCGCATCGCGCCGGTGATCATCGGCAGTAAGCGAGCCGGGGTTTTTCAGACAATCCTCGGGGTTGCCCTTGTCGCTGTTGCTGCGTTCGTCACGGGAGGGGCCGCGATCGGGATTGGTGGGACTGCTTTTGCTGGTGGATGGGGAGCTGTGGCGGGGATTGGGGCATCAATGGCGATCGGCGGCGTAGTCCAGATGCTTTCTCCACAGACTACCGGGCTAGCCAGCAAGCAATCAGCAGATAACCGCGCCAGCTATGCATTTGGTGGAGTGACGAACACAACCTCGCAGGGAAACCCTGTCCCCATTCTCTATGGTAAGCGGCGAATCGGCGGCGCTGTTGCTTCTGCCGGGATTTACGTAGAAGACCAGCAATAACAAATATTTGTCAATCAGGCCACCTTCGGGTGGCTTTTTTTATGGGCGCGATATGGCTAAAACAATTACCGGACGTAAAGGCGGCAGCTCGAGTTCCCGCACTCCCGTCGAGCAGCCCGATGATCTCCAGTCCGTTGCGAAAGCGAAAATACTGATGGTTCTCGGTGAAGGGGAGTTTGCTGGTGGGCTGACTGCGAGGGATATCTATCTTGACGGCACACCTTTACAAAACGCTGATGGTTCCGAGAACTTCAGCGGTGTCGTGTGGGAGTTTCGCCCAGGGACACAGGCTCAGGATTACATTCAGGGGATACCTGGCACAGAAAATGAAATCAGCGTCGGTACCGAAATATCCAGCGAAACAGCCTGGACGCATACCTTCACCAATACGCAGCTTTCGGCGGTTCGCCTGCGCCTGAAGTGGCCATCTCTTTTCAAACAGCAGGATAACGGGGATTTAGTAGGGTACTCCATCAACTATGTGGTGGAGCTTCAGATGGACGGTGGTAGCTGGCAACAGGTCCTTGATACTAATGTGACCGGGAAAACCACATCAGGTTATGAACGCAGCCATCGTATCGATTTACCGAAAGCTGGCAGTACCTGGACCATCAGACTGCGCAAGATTACCGCTGACGCAAACAGTGCCAAAATCGGCGACACGATGACGCTTCAAAGTTATACAGAGGTCATCGATGCCAAACTGCGCTATCCAAACACAGCTCTATTGTACATCGAGTTTGATTCCAGCCAGTTCAATGGCTCCATTCCACAAATTGCCTGTGAACCACGTGGACGTGTCATCCGCGTACCGGATACTTACGATCCGGAAACAAGAACTTATAGCGGTACGTGGCTTGGGACATTCAAATGGGCCTGGACAGATAACCCCGCGTGGATATTCTACGACCTGGTGGTTAGCGACCGTTTCGGGCTTGGGGATCGTCTCACAACAGCGAACATAGACAAATGGACACTTTACCAGGTTGCACAGTATTGCGATCAGATGGTGCCGGATGGCAAAGGCGGAAGTGGCACCGAACCACGTTATACCTGCAACGTCTACATTCAGGAACGCAACGACGCTTATACGGTCCTGCGTGATTTTGCTGCTATCTTCCGCGGGATGACCTACTGGGGCGACGACCAGATTGTGGCGCTGGCGGACATGCCGAGGGATGTTGATTTTACATACACGCATGCGAACGTTATCGATGGCCGGTTTATCTATTCCAGCAGCACCACAAAGAACCGTTATACCAATGCGCTCGTATCCTGGTCTGATCCCGATAACGCCTATTCTGATGCGATGGAACCTGTTTTTGAACAGGCGCTGGTTTCGCGTTATGGTTTTAATCAACTTGAGATAACAGCTATTGGTTGTACCCGGCAATCGGAGGCGAACCGAAAAGGGCGATGGGGGATCCTGACCAACAACAAAGATCGCGTTGTTACTTTCAATGTAGGGGAAGATGGCAACATTCCACAGCCTGGCTATGTAATCGCCGTAGCGGACCGAAATCTCTCCGGGCGCGACCTGGGCGGCCGTATCTCTGCGGTGAATGGTCGCGTGCTAACGCTGGACAGGGCGCCGGATGCTTCGCCAGCCGACAGGATGATTGTCAATCTTCCATCGGGTGTTTCACAGTCACGCACCATTCAGTCGATAACGGGCAATAAAGTGACCGTTACGACCGCTTACAGTGAAACGCCTGTGGCTGAGGCCGTATGGGTCATTGAGTCTGATGAGCTCTACGCACAGCAGTATCGCGTTATTACGGTAACTGATAATAATGACGGCACGTTCACAATCGTCGGTGCAAATCACGATCCGGATAAATTTGATCGCATTGATACCGGAGCCATCATTGACCAGCGGCCGGTGAGCGTGATCCCGCCTGGCAACCAGTCGCCGCCTGCGAACATCGTGATCAGCTCGTTTTCCGTGGTGCAGCAGAACATTAGCGTCGAAACCATGCGCGTGAGCTGGGACCAGGCGCAGAACGCTATCGCCTATGAAGCGCAATGGCGCCGCAACGAAGGGAACTGGGTTAACGTACCGCGCAGCTCCACCACGTCATTCGACGTTCCTGGGATTTATGCCGGGCGTTATCTGGTACGGGTGCGCGCCATCAATGCCGCAGAAATTTCTTCCGGGTGGGGCTATTCAGAAGAGAAAACGCTGACCGGTAAAGTGGGCAATCCCCCGAAACCGGTCGGCTTCATCGCTTCTGATAATGTGGTTTTCGGTATCGAGCTGAGCTGGGGATTCCCGGCGAACACCGACGACACGCTGAAGACGGAAATTCAGTACAGCCTGACAGGGACGGAAGACGATGCGATGCTGCTGGCAGACGTACCCTATCCGCAGCGCAAGTATCAGCAGATGGGCCTTAAGGCAGGGCAAATTTTCTGGTACCGCGCGCAGCTGGTGGACCGCAGCGGAAACGAGTCAGGGTATACAGACTTTGTGCGCGGGCAGGCCAGCATCGATGTATCCGATATCACAGATGCAATCCTGGAGGACATGAAAGGCTCCGATACGTTCAAAGACCTGATCGAGAACGCGGTGGACAGCAATGAAAAAATTGCTGGCATGGCTGACGACATCAAACAGGCCAACGACGAACTGGCGCAACAGGCGCAGGAAATAGCAAAAAACGCCCAGGAAATCGGTAAGGTTCAGACCAGCGTTACTAACCTGTCGAGCACGGTCGGAGATGTGTCTTCTTCTCTGAGCGAGCTTGAGCAGACAGTGGCGACCGCTGATACCGCGCTGGGTCAGCGAATCGATAACATCAGCGTGTCTGTGGACGCTATGACGGGAGGAGTGAAGAACTCTGCCATCGCGATTATTCATGGCAATCTGGCGCAGGTAGCGGCGCGCAAAACGCTGTCTGCATCGGTCGCCGGTAACAGCGCGCAGCTGGACCGCATTGATGAGGTTATCGTCAACGAGAAGGAGGCAACGGCGCGTTCGCTGCTGAGTTTGCAGACTGACGTGAACGGCAATAAGGCATCCATCAACAGCCTGAACCAGACGTTCTCCGATTACCAGCAGGCCACGGCCACGCAGATAAACGGCATCACAGCGACCATCAACGGACATACCTCAGCCATTACCACTAACGCTCAGGCCATTGCGAACGTTAACGGGGATCTGAAGGCGATGTACGGCATCAAGGTCGGGTTATCCAGCAACGGCCAGTACTATGCCGCAGGGATGGGGATCGGCGTGGAGAATACGCCGTCCGGCATGCAGTCGCAGGTTATCTTCCTGGCTGACCGCTTCGCCGTCACTCACCAGGCCGGAGCACAGGTCACACTTCCGTTCGTTATCCAGAATGGACAAACCTTTATCCGGAATACTGTGATCGGTGAAGGGACTATCGACAATACCAAAATCGGCAGCTACATCCAGTCGACAACCTGGGACGGCACCGGGAACGTCGGCTGGCACATCAACAAGTCAGGCTACGCGACGTTCAACAACGTGACCGTTCGCGGCTCGATTTACGCCACAAACGGTAATTTTTCTTTCAATGGCTCCGGCAACACAACGGTGATTAATGGTAATGGCGTAACCATTAATATTCCGGGTGGCGGCCGCATCGTACTGGGGACGTGGACATAAAATGCCGACAGGACTACTGATAGAACTGAATGACGGCGGAAAGCGCATGGAGATAACTGCGGGCCTGCGATGCCCGTCGTTTGGGGCCAACTTTGACAGTGGCTACCAGAAAGCCAAGTACGCTGATGTTGCCGGTTATGTTTCCGGTGCGCAGGTACTGTTTATCCCTCACGCGACGGCTTATCTTGATTCAGGGCTGCTTCATAAAATGAACTCGGTCACCATATCCGGTGGACGCGTGACGCAGAACTCCACGATGAAGGATGTAAGCATCAGTGAGCGTGAAAGTACGTACACGTTCCCCGGTAGCCTCTGGCAGATATTTCCGTCAGGCCAGCGTAGTGGTGTGGGCCTGCTCATCAGCAACAGCACTGACTTCACTTCAATAACCAATGCTACGCAGTCAGGACAGTGTATCTTGAAGGGTACCGTCAATGTTCCCACTGGCGGCTGGGCAATTCCCACGATAGCGGGGTATGACAAGTCCAAATATATCGTCTTTGGGCGCTGCAATAGCGGTAACACAGTCGATTTCGATGGCAACACGGTCAGGTTCTTCAGCCCTCCATCCACCAACGATGATGCTCCGACGACCGGCACGATAGATATTGTCATCTTCGCCAGTGGCGTGGCGCCGCAGCCGAGCACCGGGCTCAACATCTTCAATTCAGCCGGGGCCTGCACGTTTTCAACGACAAAGCGGCCTTTCGTCTACCTCAACCAGCTCTGGACGCCTTCGAAAAATGCCGTGAGCATCGGCAGCGGCTATGTTCCGCTGGGCAGATTCGGGCTGATGGCTCACGAAGTAAATGGCATGTACGTGTATCGAATGTTCGGAATAAAAATACAGAACGGCAGTGCTTCAGTTCAGGGTGGGAAATTTCTTGGGCGCGAGCGGTATGCAATTTTTGGTAATGACACGGTAACGCCACTGAACCTTCCCGTTCTTCCTGATATGTACGTCTGAATAAACTGTCTTTTTAATCAACCCCGCTCCGGCGGGGTTTTTTATTGCCTGGAGAAAATATGCTTTATAACACTGGCACCATCGCCATTAACGGAAATACAGCCACCGGCACCGGCACGAACTGGACGGCACCCGCCAGCCAGATTCGGGTTGGCCAGACGTTGTTTGTTCTTTCTAACCCGGTACAGATGTTTCAGATCACGGCCATCAACAGTGCGACGTCACTGACGGTTACACCCGCAGCGTCTCCGGCGCTCAGCGGCCAGAAGTACGGCATTCTTGTTACTGATAGTCTCTCGGTCGATGGCCTGGCGCAGAGCATGTCTCAGCTCATCAACGAGTATGACGAGAACATCGGCGCGTGGGAGACGTTCGCCACCACCTCAGCAAACCAGAACATCACCGTTACCATCAACGGCACTCGTGTAACTATTCCGGCGATCGGTAAGCTGGCGCAGAAGGGGAGTAATGGAGCTATCCCGATTGGGCAGGGCGGGACCGGGGCAACGAATGTCGCTGACGCTCGCACAAACCTCGGTTTAGGAACATCAGCCATACTTAATGCGCGGTCCAACGAGACTTACCCTGCTGATGGTGTGCTAACTGTAGGGCAGTTTGGGATAGGCGCGGATTGGTTGCCCCTGACTACTGATTTTAAGAC
>NZ_JBMKHV010000020.1:0-51306 GCF_049238585.1 Enterobacter cloacae complex sp. IR5428
CCACCACCGCCGTATGTTCCCCTCACCCTAACCCTCTCCCCGGAGGGGCGAGGGGATTGCTCAGTGCTCGCATTAATTTGTGGGGAACCCTCAGCCCTGTGGGAGAGGGCCGGGGTGAGGGCATCAGCCCGCACCAGACACCATTTACGCGTTTTTCAGCACTTCGCTGACAATCTCTACCGCTTCTTTCTCAATCTGCTGGCGGTGCTCAGCGCCGAGGAAGCTTTCGCAATAGATTTTATACGCATCTTCCGTACCGGATGGACGCGCGGCGAACCAGCCGTTTTCGGTCATCACCTTCAGGCCGCCGATGGATGCGCCGTTACCCGGTGCCGCCGTCAGACGCGCGGTGATCGGGTCACCTGCCAGGGTGCTTGCGCTGACCATCTCCGGAGAGAGTTTGGACAGAGCGGCTTTCTGAGCAGAGGTCGCGCCAGCCTGAATACGGTTATAGCTTGGCGCACCAAAGCGTGCTGCCAGGTCATTGTAATGTTCCTGCGGGTTCTTACCGGTAACCGCGGTGATTTCCGCCGCCAGCAGGCACATGATGATGCCGTCTTTATCGGTTGACCATGGGGTGCCGTCGAAGCGCAGGAAGGATGCCCCCGCGCTCTCTTCACCACCAAAGCCGAAGCTGCCGTCGTGCAGACCATCAACAAACCACTTGAAGCCCACCGGCACTTCCACCAGCTTGCGGCCCAGCGCATCGACCACACGGTCAATCATGGCAGAAGAGACCAGCGTTTTACCCACCGCAACCTCTTTGCCCCACTGCGGACGGTGCTGGAAGAGATAGTTAATCGCAACAGCCAGGTAGTGGTTCGGGTTCATCAGCCCAGCCGGGGTGACGATACCGTGACGGTCGTAGTCCGGGTCGTTGGCAAACGCCAGATCGAACTTGTCGCGCAGCGCCAGCAGGCCCGCCATCGCGCATTCGGAGGAGCAGTCCATACGGATCGCGCCGTCTTTGTCCAGGTGCATAAAGCGGAAGGTCTGATCGACGTGATCGTTCACGATGGTCAGATCCAGCTTGTAGTGCTCGGCAATGCGTTTCCAGTATTCAATACCGGAGCCGCCCAGCGGATCCACGCCCAGCTTCAGACCGGCTTTCTGGATAGCGGCCATATCGACGATATCCGCCAGCCCTTCCACGAACGGCTGCACCAGATCCTGCTCTTTCACGTGGCCGGACGCCATGGCTTCATCCAGCGAGATGCGCTTCACGCCGTTCAGACCGTTAGCCAATAACGCGTTGGCGCGATCTTCCACCACTTTCGTGACGTTGGTATCCGCCGGGCCACCGTTAGGTGGGTTGTACTTGATGCCGCCATCTTCCGGTGGGTTGTGGGACGGGGTGATCACAATACCGTCCGCCTGCGCGCCACCTTTTTTGTTGTGTACCAGAATAGCGTTAGAAACCGCAGGCGTTGGCGTGAAACCGTTGTTCTCCTGAACAATCACGTCTACGCCGTTTGCCGCCAGTACTTCCAGCACGGAGATAAAGGCAGGTTCAGACAGGGCGTGGGTATCTTTCCCAACATAGCACGGACCGGTGACGCCATTTTTGGCGCGCTCTTCCGCGATGGCCTGAGCAATGGCCAGAATGTGCGGTTCGTTAAAGCTATGGCGCGCCGCGCTGCCGCGGTGGCCAGATGTACCAAACTTCACTGCGTGTTCTGCGTTGCCCACCACCGGCTTCAGCACGTAGTACTGCGCGGTCAGTTGAGCGACGTTAATCAAATCGCGTTGTTGTGCAGGTTGTCCTGCACGGCTGTGATTTGCCATTGCCTGGTCCTTCTGATGCAAGGGTTAAATTGTACCGCAAACCTTTTCGATCAATTCCGCCGGGAACTGCATGGACTGCATGATATGTTCGATCATGCTGCACTTGCGGCCCGTATTGGTATTGGTGATCACCCAGTATGGCGTACCGGGAACATGTTTGGGTTTGGTTTGGTTGCCATTTTGCAGCAGGGTCTGCTCGTCACCTGCGAAGTAAACGCGCGTGCGACCGTGCAGCGACTCTGTCGCTTCTGCAAATGCGTTGTTATCCAGTGAGTAAAGTGTAGACAGCACCAGCATAAAGCGGTTAACCGCCTTTTTCTGCTCTGCATATTCATCGGACAGCAGCAGCTCGCGCATCGCGCGCACTTTGTCTTTTGCCGGCATGACGGCAGGTTTTACTTGTGCAACAACGCTCGGCTGAGACACAACATCTTTAGTGACAGGAGTGGGCTGTGAGGCGGCGGAAATTTTAAGCATGCGCCGTAAAATGTCGGACGCGCTCTCCCCAATATGCCGCGTCTGGCTGGCAATATACTGATAGAGTTCGTCATCAACTTCGATTGTTTTCATCTTAATCCAGTGCGATATCTTATCTGAATACAAGTCGTTGAGATTATAAGGTCTAATCCCAACAGCGGATAGCGTCAAACCAGGTTGGCGGCAAAAGTCAGATTAAACTGGATCCTTGCCCCCGGGCGGCAGAATGGTCAACATGATACCCTAACCTGACAAACCTAAAAAAAGAACTTTGCCATGAAATTGAATACCCGAGCGCAAACTGCACAATCGCCGAACAATAATTCTCCCATCGTACTGGTTCACGGCCTGTTTGGTAGTCTGGATAACCTGGGCGTGCTGGCGCGCGATTTAGTGACCGATCACGAGATCCTCCAGGTTGATATGCGCAATCACGGTCTTTCAGGACGCTCGGAGGAGATGACCTACGCAGCCATGGCGCAGGATCTGCGGGACACCCTCGATGCGAATAATATCCAGAAAGCGACGCTCATCGGGCATTCAATGGGCGGTAAAGCGGTGATGGCGCTTACAGCGCTGGCCCCTGAGCGAATTTCCGGTCTGGTGGTCATTGACGTTGCGCCCGTCAATTACGACGTTCGCCGTCACGATGAGATTTTCGCTGCGATCAATGCCGTGACAGAGTCAGGCGTCTCCACACGCCAGCAGGCGGCAGCCGTTATGCGCGAGCATCTCGATGAAGAAGGCGTGGTCCAGTTCCTGCTGAAATCCTTTGTTGACGGACAATGGCGCTTTAACGTCCCGGTACTGTGGGATCAGTATTCGCATATTGTGGGGTGGGAAAATGTCCCCGCCTGGCCGCACCCTACCCTCTTTATTCGCGGCGGCAACTCCCCTTACGTCACTGACGCGTACCGTGACACGCTGCTGGCGCAATTTCCGCAGGCTCGCGCTCACGTCATCGCCGGTGCCGGGCACTGGGTCCACGCGGAAAAACCGGATGCGGTCCTGCGCGCCATTCGCCGCTATCTTACTGATACAGCGAATTGATTAAAAAGCCAGCGACCGGAAGACGACGGGCTTCCAGTCGTTGGCGTGTGGATATGGGTGATGTATGATGGCGCGCTTATCGCCCGGGCATTAGCAGGGCGGCGTGTTTCCCCCGAAGTCTCAGAATCATGGCCAAAGAACAAACGGACCGTACGACACTAGATCTGTTCGCGAATGAGCGTCGACCGGGACGACCGAAAACGAATCCGCTTTCGCGCGATGAACAGCTGCGTATCAATAAACGCAACCAGCTTAAACGCGATAAAAATCGTGGGCTTAAGCGTGTCGAACTCAAGCTGAATGCCGATGCCGTCGATGCGCTTAACGAGTTAGCTGACGCGCGCAACATCAGCCGCAGCGAACTGATCGAAGAGATGCTGATCGCCCAGCTTGAGACGTTACGCGGCAAGGCGTGAGTCAGAAAATCCCCAATATTACCTTTTTCATGTAGCACAGAGTGCAGTCCTGCGTGATAGCTGTTTCCGCAGGGTTGCCTGTTCTGCTATTATTGCCCTTATCCGTGGACAATTTGCGCCACCATACCATTAAGTTTCAAGAGGTTATTTTACTCATGGCAATCATCGGCATTTTCTTTGGCAGTGATACCGGCAATACTGAAAATATCGCAAAAAACATTCAAAAACAGCTCGGTAAAGACGTTGCTGATGTGCATGACATCGCCAAGAGCAGCAAAGAAGATCTCGAGGGCTATGACATCCTGCTGCTGGGCATCCCGACCTGGTACTACGGTGAAGCACAGTGTGACTGGGACGATTTCTTCCCGACGCTGGAAGAAGTCGACTTCAACGGCAAGCTGGTTGCCCTGTTTGGCTGTGGCGATCAGGAAGACTACGCTGAGTATTTCTGTGATGCGCTGGGCACTATTCGCGACATCATTGAGCCGCGCGGTGCGGCGATCGTTGGTCACTGGCCAACAGCGGGTTACCACTTCGAAGCTTCCAAAGGTCTGGCAGATGACGATCACTTCGTTGGCCTTGCCATTGATGAAGACCGTCAGCCAGAGCTGACCGCAGAGCGTGTAGAAAAATGGGTTAAGCAGGTTCGTGAAGAGCTGAACCTGGACGATATCCTTAACGCCTGATATCCCTGCGGCGCAACTCCGGTTGCGCCCGTTGTCCAGGTAAAACCGATTAAATTAATTGCTACAAACTTTTAACTTTTTCGTCCAGACCTGTACAATATCCCCCTGGTAAAAAGTGGGTGCCATCGAACAAGTTTGTTGGTGATACCACGTTTTTATAAGCATACTTTGCTTGAGACTTGCAGTTTTCATTTAGCCATGGCAGTTCTATAATGAGACGCATTATCCCAAGTGCATTTTCTGTCACTTCTTCTTTTGAAGTGAATCGTTTAGCAACAGGACAGATTCCGCATGACTGACAACAATACCGCATTAAAGAAAGCTGGCCTGAAAGTAACGCTTCCTCGGTTAAAAATACTTGAAGTGCTTCAGGGGCCAGACAATCACCATGTCAGTGCGGAAGACCTTTATAAGCGTCTTATCGATATGGGTGAAGAGATTGGGCTGGCAACCGTCTATCGTGTGCTGAACCAGTTTGATGACGCGGGTATTGTTACTCGTCATAATTTCGAAGGCGGTAAATCCGTGTTCGAGCTGACTCAGCAACACCACCACGATCACCTGATCTGCCTCGACTGTGGCAAGGTCATTGAATTTAGCGATGATTCCATTGAATCACGCCAGCGTGAAATCGCCGCCCGTCATGGCATCCGCCTGACCAACCACAGCCTGTACCTGTACGGTCACTGTGCTGAAGGGGATTGCCGCGAAAATGAACATGCGCACGACGCAAAATAAGTCAGTGTTCATACTCTGAGCCAGCCGTGAGGTTGGCTTTTTTTTGCCTGGAAAAAGCCCGGTAAGCGCAGCGCCACCGGGCGTACAGCAACTTATTTATTGTTATTGCGAATCTCGTCCCAAATCTTATCGCAACGCTTCGCCACTTCCTGATCGTTACCGGTTTTACGCGCCTGAATACAGGCCTGGTAATCCATCACGCGAACGTTTTCCTGCGTGGCGAATTGCTCATGGGCTTTGTCTTTTTTTAGCTCGTTCAGCACGCTTTGACAGGCTTCAATCTTCTCAGGTGAACCTTGTGCGGTATTGATGCAAGCGCTATACGCCTCTTTCAGACGGGAGTCTTCTTTCGGCGCCTGATCCTGCGCGCACGCCACCAGCCCGAATGCCAGCAGCGCAACGATTACCCTTTTTTTCATCATGTTCAGTCTCCATAACGGCGGGACACAGCCCGCCGCAGCATTCATCAGAAGATGGTAAATGGCGCAATGACCATGAATTTCACGTCGCGCTCATCCTGGAAGATGTTGCCGTAACCGCCCGCGTAGCTCGGGATATCGGAGTGGTTGTCATACTGGGTGAAGTGCAGTTTGAACATCGTGCCTTTCGCACGGCCCTCCTGCAGGGTATAAATCGCATCCAGACTGTATGAAGACTCTTTCAGACGGTAGTTCGGATCGTAGTAGGCGTCTGGCGTAGCCATATCCGCTGGCTTCGCGTCCCAGGCGTACGCGTAGGACGCACCCACTGCCCAGCCAGGCAGGTTCCAGTTCTTCAGGTCATACATTGCGCCGAAGAAGACTGCCTTTTCACCGTCGGCGTTGAAGTCAGAGCGATTATCCCACCAGATATCCAGACGACCATTGGAAGAGGCGTAGGTTGGCGTCATACGTTGCAGGAAGTAGCCCTGCTGCCCTTCTGCCTTGACCCATGTACCCTCCAGACGCAAATCAACCTGACCCACCTTGTAGCCGAAGGTCAGCGCCTGTAACCACGCGGTGCCGTCATAAATATCATTTACGCTGCCATCGCTGACCTTGTCGCGCGTACCGTAGAACTGATAGCTGGTGCTCAGCGGGCTACCTGCGATATCAAATTTGTAGCTGGCTTTAGCAAAGTACTGATCGATATAGCCTTCAGCCTGACCAAAAGCCGCTTCCAGCACCAGATCGTTTTTGAAGTCGTACTTCGCCCCCAGCGAGTGGAGATAATCAACTTTGGTTTTTTTATCGTTTTGATAGAACTTGTCCATCTCAATGTGCCACGGCGCTTTGTACTCGTTGGTCCACATATAGGAGAAGCTCAACGCCCCCGCATCGCCGTAGTCAAAATTAGCACCGGCTTCCGCGCCCTGATAGGTACCTGGCATAAAGCTCCAGTGCGGCGCTAACAGCGTCTGACCGGTTGGCTGGATATAACCACCACGCGCCCAGACCGGGCCATATTTGAATTTTGCAGCCGCTTTATACAGGCTGATTCCGCTTTTATCGCCGGACCAGTCTTCGTCGTAAGCTTTATTGCTGGAGGAGAACGCAATTTCGTTCGGATGGCCGCTGTCGCCATTTTCGGCCATTTCAATTGCGGTGAACGCTGCAATATCGATCCCGAACATATCGGCGGCATATCCCGACTGGAAATCCAGGTTGGCGTTCCAGGTCGAGTGAGAAAGGTTAGTTTTGTATTTATCTTCAGTGACGTCTTTACGGTCACGCTCACGTTGCCAGTAATAAATACCGCCCGTAAGGGTGGAATCTTCAATGAAACCTGCTGCTTTTGCCTCTGGCGCAACCACCAGGCCCGACATTGCTGTCACACCGGCGATAGCCAGCGCCAGCGCACTACGTTTGCCACTGAACGTACGCATAGATTATTCCTCTTTGACGAATTAAAACGCCTTAAACGGCGAAAAACAGAAAAGACCAAATGGTCAGGGGTAGTCAGAAATACCCTCGAATTAACTACCGTCTTTAGGTTATTTTTCGCGACGCGAATTATCAATGCTTTTAATCAGGCAAAAGTCAGGATTATGACGAAGAGCACATATTTCGTAGTGCTTTGTAACATTTACCGTGAAGCGAGTACTGGCGGGGGAATATGCTAATTTTCAGTAAGTAACATTGAGATTGAGAATATATTTTTCAGCGTTTTTGTTTTTGAAAAACAACGAACTTTTTTTAAATAAAATAAGTAGCACCACATTGACCTGGAATGTTGGCTTTAAAAGATTATCCCGATGCTTAACGACATGATCGTTAAATAAAAAAACGCCGCATTACGCGGCGTTTGTTTCTCATTGACCAGAGCAGCGTTATTATTCGCCGATCTTAGTCCAGGTATCACGCAGACCCACGGTACGGTTAAATACCGGTTTTTCTGCCGTGCTGTAACGGCTGTCCAGGCAGAAATAACCCTCACGTTCGAACTGGAACGCTTTACCGGCTTCAGCGGCTTTCAGAGACGGCTCGGCATACCCCTGCTTGATAATCAGAGACTCAGGGTTAATAACCGCCAGGAAGTCTTCCGCTGCGCCTGGGTTAGGCACGCTGAACAGACGGTCGTAGAGACGGATCTCAACCGGCAGCGCATGCTGCGCGCTCACCCAGTGGATTACGCCTTTCACTTTACGGCCATCCGCCGGATCTTTGCTCAGCGTCTCTGCGTCGTACGTACAGAAGATGGTCGTGATGTTACCTTCCGCATCTTTCTCTACGCGCTCGGCTTTGATTACATAGGCGTTACGCAGACGTACTTCTTTGCCCAGCACCAGACGCTTGTACTGCTTGTTCGCTTCTTCGCGGAAGTCGGCACGATCGATCCAGATTTCACCGCTGAACGGCACGTCGCGGGTGCCCATTTCCGGTTTGTTCGGATGATTAGGCATAGAGACCAGTTCGCTCCCGCCCTGCGGATAGTTTTCGATAACCAGTTTCACTGGATCGATCACCGCCATCGCGCGCGGCGCGTTTTCGTTCAGGTCTTCACGAATGCAGGATTCCAGAGACGCCATTTCGATGGTGTTGTCCTGCTTGGTGACGCCGATACGTTTGCAGAACTCACGAATGGAGGCGGAGGTGTAGCCACGACGACGCAGGCCAGAGATGGTCGGCATACGTGGGTCGTCCCAGCCTTCAACGTGCTTGTCAGTGACCAGCAGGTTCAGCTTACGCTTGGACATCACGGTGTATTCCAGGTTCAGACGAGAGAACTCGTACTGACGCGGATGCACAGGAATGGTGATGTTATCCAGCACCCAGTCGTACAGACGACGGTTGTCCTGGAATTCCAGCGTGCACAGAGAGTGCGTAATGCCTTCCAGCGCATCGCTGATGCAGTGGGTGAAGTCGTACATCGGGTAGATGCACCACTTGTTACCGGTCTGGTGGTGTTCTGCGAACTTAATGCGGTACAGCACCGGATCGCGCATCACGATGAACGGAGACGCCATATCGATTTTGGCACGCAGACACGCTTTACCTTCTTCAAAGCCACCGGCACGCATTTTTTCAAACAGCGCCAGGTTCTCTTCCACGCTACGATCGCGGAACGGACTGTTCTTACCGGGCTGAGTCAGCGTACCGCGGTATTCACGGATTTCGTCAGCAGAGAGCTCGTCGACGTATGCCAGACCCTTGTTAATCAGTTCAACCGCATAGGCATACAGCTGATCGAAATAGTCTGAGGAGTAGCAGATATCGCCAGACCAGTTGAAGCCCAGCCATTGCACGTCGTTTTTAATCGACTCAACGTATTCGATGTCTTCTTTTACTGGGTTGGTGTCATCGAAACGCAGGTTGCACTGCCCCTGGTAGTCTTGCGCAATACCAAAGTTCAGGCAGATCGATTTGGCGTGACCAATGTGCAGGTAGCCATTTGGCTCCGGCGGGAAACGCGTGTGGACTGTGGTGTGCTTACCACTGGCCAGATCTTCATCGATGATCTGACGAATAAAGTTACTCGGGCGGGCTTCTGCCTCACTCATCGTGGATTCCTCAAAGCGTAAACAACGTATAACGGCATATGATCTTATAAGCCGGACGTAGTGACAACCCTTAAAACGTCCCGGAAGAAAATAATGGGGGCAATTGCTGCAAAAAAAAGCGGCGGAGGATATCCCCCGCCGCTAAAGGCATAACTCTACTCAGGAGCGATTACTTGCCTTTAATCTCATACAGTGGCGTTTGGCCTGCAACTACCTGCCCCTGCGCCTGGATCACCAGACCGCTGAAGTCGTCGATGTTACTGCACACTACCGGGCTTATCATGGAGCGCGCGTTGGCGTTCAGGAACTCCAGATCCATTTCCAGAATCGGCTGGCCTGCCGCCACTTCAGCGCCCTCTTCCACCAGGCGAGTAAAGCCCTGACCGTTCAGCGCAACGGTATCGATACCCATATGGACAACGATCTCCGCGCCTTTTTCCGTTTCCAGGCAGAACGCGTGGTTGGTGTTGAAGATTTTCACGATAGTACCGGCTGCCGGAGAGACCACGGTTTTGTCCGTTGGTTTCACCGCCACGCCATCACCGACCGCTTTGCTGGCGAACGCTTCGTCAGGCACCTGCTCAAGCGCAACAACGTCACCTGTCACCGGAGAAACCAGCGCAGCGATGGTCACCGCATTTGGCACAGCCTGCGGTTTTGCAACCGGCGCGTCAGCTACTGGCGCGTTATCCGTTGAGGCGGCAGCGACCGGCCCACGGGCAACCACTTTTTTCATTTCATCGCCGATAGATTCGGCTTTCGCACCCACGATAACCTGGATGGTTTGTTTGTTCAGCTTCACCACACCAGACGCACCAAGGCGTTTGCACATTGCATCGCTCACGCGCGCGGAGTCGCCCACGGTCAGACGCAGACGGGTAATACAGGCATCGATCGCTTTCAGGTTGTCGGTGCCACCCACAGCGGCAATATAGCTGGTTGCCAGCTGGGTTAAACCCTCTTCGGTATTGCTGTTGGCTTCACTGGTCACAACATCATCTTTCGTATCTTCGCGGCCCGGCGTCTTCAGGTTAAACATACGAATAACTGCGCTGAACAGAACGAAGTAGATAACGAAGAAGATCAGGCCCATCACCACCAGCATCCAGACGTTGCTGCTTGCCGCTGGCAGGTTGTACATCAACACATAGTCGATAGCGCCTGCGGAGAAGGAGAAGCCTGCATGGATACCCAGAAGGGTGGCAACGAACAGGCTGATACCGGTCAGGATCGCGTGCATCAGATACAGCAGCGGAGCCAGGAACATGAACAGGAATTCCAGTGGCTCGGTCACGCCGGTCAGGAAGGCGGTGATCGCAACGGACAGCAGCATCCCGCCAACCATTGGGCGACGCGCTTTCGGCGCAGCCAGGTACATTGCCAGCGCGGCGCCAGGCAGACCAAACATCATGATTGGGAAGAAGCCGGACATGAACATGCCCGCGGTGCCGTCGCCTGCGTAGAAGCGGTTGATATCACCGTGGAATACCGCGCCAGCCGCGTTGGTGAACTCACCAATCTGGAACCAGGCGATGGTGTTCAGTACCTGATGCAGACCGGTTGGGATCAGCAGACGGTTAATGAAACCGAAGATGCCCGCGCCCATTGCGCCCGCAGACACGATCCACTCGCCACCCGCATGGATAGCATGCTGAACCGGTGGCCAAACGTAGCCAAAGATGGCGGCGAGGATCAGACAGAAAAAGCCCGTCGCAATCGGCACAAAACGTTTACCGCCGAAGAAGCTCAGGAAGTCAGGCAGTTTGATACCCGCCCAGCGGTTGTACACGGCGCCACCGACCAGACCGGTAATGATACCCGCCAGTACACCCATGTTGATTTCCGGGTTGATGGTTACCATCGCTTTCGTGAGGATGAAGTAACCTACCGCCCCTGCCAGTGCCGCTGCACCGGCGCTGTCTTTTGACCAGCTTGACGCCACGCCGATGGCGAAAATCAGCGCAAGGTTGTCAAAAATGGCGCCGCCTGCCTGGGCAATAAACGGCACATTAAGAAGATCGGGTTGCCCGAATCGCAGCAGCAATGCTGCAACCGGTAGCACGGCGATAGGGAGCTGCAAAGCCCTACCGAGGCGCTGGAAAAAACCTAAAATATTCATCCTATTCCCCCTACGAGACCCTTTGTTAAGACTCGCGCATAAACTATGTTTTTATTGTGTCACGAACGATAGATACTGTTGATGATTCACTGGCAGTGTGAGTGTGTGAAAAATTAATTCGTATCGCAAATTAAACACCTATTTTTTGTGATTATTGTCACCAAATATCGTATTAAACCCTCCCTTTCACTGGCTAACCACGAAAACTTATTTTATCATTCAAAAAATCAAGACGGATTGATCCGGCCTGAAAGGTTCCAGGTTACGCTTAGTTCAGGTTGCACTAATCATCCGCCCACTTTTACTTAAACTTTAGAGGTGAATAATGAGACTGATTCCCCTGGCAACAGCTGAACAAGTCGGAAAATGGGCTGCTCGTCATATCGTTAACCGCATCAACGCGTTCAAACCAACAGCCGATCGTCCTTTCGTACTCGGTCTTCCAACCGGTGGTACTCCCCTGACCGCGTATAAGGCTTTGGTTGAAATGCACAAAGCGGGCCAGGTTAGCTTTAAACATGTTGTGACCTTCAACATGGACGAATATGTCGGCCTGCCAAAGGAACATCCGGAAAGTTACCACAGCTTTATGCACCGTAATTTCTTCGATCACGTTGATATTCCGGCTGAAAACATTAACCTGCTGAATGGAAACGCGCCTGATATTGACGCAGAATGCCGTCAGTATGAAGAAAAAATCCGTTCTTACGGTAAAATCCACCTGTTTATGGGCGGCGTAGGCAACGATGGTCATATCGCGTTCAACGAACCGGCATCTTCACTGGCTTCCCGTACCCGTATTAAAACGTTGACCCATGACACGCGTGTGGCTAACTCCCGCTTCTTTGACGGCGACGTCAATCAGGTGCCTAAATACGCGCTGACCGTGGGTGTGGGTACACTGCTGGATGCCGAAGAAGTGATGATTCTGGTGCTGGGCGCAGTGAAAGCGCAAGCGCTTCAGGCTGCCGTTGAAGGCAACGTGAACCATATGTGGACGATCAGCTGCTTACAGTTGCATCCAAAAGCGGTTGTCGTGTGTGACGAACCGTCCACCATGGAGCTGAAAGTGAAAACGCTGAAATACTTCAACGAGCTGGAAGCTGAGAACATTAAAGGTCTGTAATTGAATAACCGCCTCTTTTATCAGGGGCGGTCGCTTTTTTAACCGGGGGTCGATATGTACGCTTTAACCCACGGTCGGATTTATACCGGCCATGAAATTCTGGATGACCATGCGATTGTAATCGCCAATGGCCTGATTGAACGTGTTTGCCCGCTGGCGGAACTGCCGCCGGAGATCGAACAACGTTCCCTCAATGGAGCAGTAATCTCCCCCGGTTTCATCGACGTACAGCTTAACGGCTGCGGCGGTGTCCAGTTTAACGATACCGCAGAGGCGGTAACGGTTGAAACGCTGGAAATCATGCAAAAAGCCAACGAGAAATCGGGCTGCACCAGCTATCTGCCAACACTGATTACCAGCAGCGATGACCTGATGAAACAGGGTATCCGCGTCATGCGCGAATACCTGGCAAAACATCCGAATCAGGCGCTGGGTCTGCACCTGGAAGGACCATGGCTGAATATGGTCAAGAAAGGCACCCATAACCCGAACTACGTGCGCAAACCGGATGCCGAGCTGGTGGATTACATGTGCGCCAATGCCGATGTGATCACTAAAGTGACGCTGGCACCGGAAATGACCGGCACGGACGTTATCAGCAAACTGGCCGCCGCCGGGATTGTGGTATCTGCGGGCCATTCGAACGCGACGCTGAAAGAGGCGAAGGCCGGTTTCCGCGCAGGTATTACATTTGCCACACACCTTTATAACGCGATGCCGTATATTACCGGTCGCGAACCGGGACTGGTTGGCGCAATTCTGGATGAACCAGACGTCTACTGCGGCATTATCGCCGACGGCTTGCATGTCGATTACACCAACATCCGCAACGCCAAGCGCCTTAAAGGCGACAAGCTCTGCCTGGTCACGGATGCTACCGCTCCGGCAGGAGCGAATATTGACCAGTTCATTTTTGCTGGTAAAACAATATACTACCGGAATGGACTGTGTGTGGATGAGAACGGCACGCTGAGCGGTTCTTCTCTGACGATGATCGAAGGGGTACGTAACCTCGTTGAACATTGCGGCATTGCGCTTGAGGAAGTGCTGCGCATGGCCACGCTTTATCCGGCGCGCGCTATTGGCGTCGATAAACAGCTCGGCGGTATTGCGCCAGGTATGGTTGCAAACCTGACGGCGTTCACACACGATTATAAAATTATTAAGACCATCGTTAATGGTAACGAGGTCGTCACTGAGTAAGTAAAAGTATGACACCAGGCGGACAAGCTCAAATCGGTAATGTCGATCTCGTTAAACAACTTAACAGCGCGGCAGTTTATCGCCTGATTGACCAGCACGGGCCAATCTCACGCATTCAGATAGCCGAACAAAGCCAGCTTGCTCCCGCCAGCGTGACAAAAATTACACGTCAGCTTATTGAGCGCGGCCTGATCAAAGAAGTGGATCAGCAGGCCTCCACCGGCGGCCGCCGCGCGATTTCCATCGTCACTGAAACCCGCAATTTTCAGGCCATTGGCGTTCGCTTAGGCCGTCATGACACCACGCTTACGCTCTACGATCTGAGCAGCAAGGCCATTGCCGAAGAGCATTACCCCCTTCCTGAGCGCACGCAGGAGACGCTCGAACACGCGTTACTGAATACCATCGCGCAGTTTATCGAAAGCTGTCAGCGCAAGATCCGTGAACTCATCGCCATCTCGGTGATTTTACCCGGTCTGGTTGACCCGGAAAGCGGCGTTATTCGCTACATGCCGCATATTAAAGTAGAGAACTGGGGGCTGGTTGAGGCGCTGGAAAAACGCTTCAAGCTGACCTGCTTTGTTGGTCACGATATCCGCTCGCTGGCGCTGGCGGAGCACTACTTTGGTGCGAGCCAGGACTGCGAAGACTCTATTCTGGTGCGCGTTCACCGTGGTACAGGTGCGGGTATCATCTCGAATGGCCGCATTTTTATTGGTCGTAACGGTAACGTAGGCGAGATCGGTCATATCCAGGTGGAACCGCTTGGCGAGCGCTGCCACTGCGGTAACTTTGGCTGTCTTGAAACCGTTGCCGCCAATGCCGCCATTGAACATCGCGTCCGCCACCTGCTGGAGCAGGGTTATCAGAGCCGCGTCACGCTGGGCGACTGTAAGATCGGTGCCATCTGCAAAGCGGCAAACAAAGGCGATGCGCTGGCCTGCGAAGTGATCGAACAGGTAGGACGCCACCTGGGTAAGACTATCGCCATTGCCATCAACCTGTTTAATCCGCAAAAAGTGGTGATTGCCGGCGAGATCGTTGAAGCCGAAAAAGTATTACTGCCTGCCATTGAAGGCTGCATCAATACCCAGGCGCTGAAGGCATTTCGCCAGAATTTGCCGGTGGTGCGATCTACGCTCGATCACCGCTCGGCAATTGGCGCATTCGCCCTGGTAAAACGTGCCATGCTCAACGGGATCCTGCTGCAACATTTGCTGGAATCCTGATCGGACCTTATAGTAACGCCTTCTTTTTTTGATGTCGGATTGTCCATGACCATTAAGAATGTAATTTGTGATATCGACGGCGTGCTGATGCACGACAACGTTGCCGTGCCAGGTGCTGCGGAGTTTCTTCACCACATCATCGACAAAGGAATGCCACTGGTTCTTCTCACGAACTACCCTTCACAGACTGGTCAGGATCTGGCAAATCGCTTTGCTACCGCGGGCGTCAATGTCCCGGACAGCGTGTTTTATACCTCTGCGATGGCGACCGCGGATTTCCTGAAGCGTCAGGAAGGCAAAAAAGCCTACGTGGTTGGCGAAGGCGCGCTGATCCACGAGCTGTATAAAGCGGGCTTCACCATCACCGACGTGAATCCGGACTTTGTCATCGTGGGCGAAACGCGCTCCTTTAACTGGGAGATGATGCATAAAGCAGCCTACTTTGTCGCCAATGGTGCACGTTTTATCGCCACTAACCCGGATACGCATGGTCGTGGTTTTTATCCCGCCTGCGGTGCGCTGTGCGCCGGTATCGAAAAAATCTCAGGCCGTAAGCCGTTTGTAGTCGGCAAACCGAGCCCGTGGATCATCCGCGCTGCACTGAATACGATGCAGGCACACTCAGAAGAAACCGTCATTGTTGGCGACAACCTGCGCACCGATATTTTGGCCGGCTTCCAGGCCGGGCTTGAAACCATCCTGGTGCTTTCTGGCGTTTCACAGCTTGATGACATTGATACGATGCCGTTCCGGCCAAGCTGGATTTACCCCTCTGTCGACGAAATCGACGTTATTTGATTCAGAACCACGCCTCAGGGCGTGGTTTTTCATTTCTGCTGCCTGAAAATATCACTTCATCTAACGAAATCAGCTCTTCATTGAGAAATCATCAATAGAATGGCTTAATGCATACTCTTTTTTTAAGATTCGGCAATTGCCATTGCACTTTTTACGTTTTCATCGGTAAAACGCTTGCGCCCCCTCCCCTTTTTGCGGCATTTTCATAAGCAAGCAACATCACAACGCAACAGGGTTAACGGAGAAGGTTATGTGTTCTATTTTTGGCGTACTGGATATTAAAACTGACGCGGGCGAACTGCGTAAAAAAGCACTCGAATTGTCCCGCCTGATGCGCCATCGCGGTCCGGACTGGTCAGGCGTTTACGCCAGCGATAAAGCGATTCTGGCTCACGAACGTCTTTCCATTGTTGATGTCAACGCTGGCGCACAGCCGCTGTATAACGAGAAAAAAACGCACGCGCTTGCTGTTAACGGTGAAATTTACAACCATCAGGCGCTGCGCGCTGAGTACGGCGATCGCTACGCGTTTCAGACCGGCTCAGACTGCGAAGTGATCCTGGCGCTGTATCAGGAGAAAGGCCCGGAGTTCCTCGACGACCTGCAAGGTATGTTCGCCTTCGCGCTGTACGACAGCGAAAAAGACGCTTACCTGATTGGCCGCGACCATATTGGTATTATCCCGCTGTACATGGGACACGATGAACACGGTAACTTCTACGTTGCCTCAGAGATGAAAGCCCTGGTACCGGTGTGCCGCACCATCAAAGAGTTCCCGGCAGGTAGCTACCTGTGGAGTAAAGACGGCGAGATCCGCCCGTACTACCAGCGCGACTGGTTTGATTATGAGGCGGTGAAAGACAACGTGACGGACAAAGCCGAACTGCGTCAGGCACTAGAGGAGTCAGTGAAAAGCCACCTGATGTCAGACGTACCCTACGGCGTACTGCTCTCCGGCGGTCTGGACTCCTCCGTGATCTCCGCGATCACCAAGAAATTCGCCGCACGTCGCGTGGAAGATCAGGAGCGCTCTGAAGCCTGGTGGCCGCAGCTGCACTCCTTTGCCGTGGGTCTGGAAGGGGCACCTGACCTGAAAGCCGCCCAGGAAGTGGCGAACCATCTCGGCACGGTGCACCATGAAATTCACTTCACCGTACAGGAAGGTCTGGATGCGATCCGCGATGTGATCTATCACATTGAAACCTATGATGTGACCACCATTCGCGCCTCCACGCCGATGTATTTGATGTCGCGGAAGATCAAAGCGATGGGCATCAAGATGGTGCTCTCCGGCGAAGGTTCTGACGAAGTGTTTGGCGGTTATCTCTATTTCCACAAAGCACCGAACGCCAAAGAGCTGCATGAAGAAACGGTGCGTAAGCTACAGGCGCTGCACATGTTTGACTGCGCGCGCGCCAACAAAGCGATGTCCGCCTGGGGTGTGGAAGCCCGCGTGCCGTTCCTCGATAAGAAATTCCTCGATGTGGCGATGCGCATCAACCCGCAGGACAAAATGTGCGGCAACGGCAAAATGGAGAAACATATCCTGCGTGAATGTTTTGAATCCTACCTGCCGGCGAGCGTGGCGTGGCGTCAGAAAGAGCAGTTCTCCGATGGCGTGGGTTACAGCTGGATCGACACCCTGAAAGAGGTGGCGGCAAAACAGGTTTCTGATCAACAACTGGAAACTGCGAGCTTCCGCTTCCCGTACAACACGCCAGCCTCGAAAGAAGCGTATTTGTACCGTGAGATCTTTGAGGAGCTGTTCCCGGTTCCAAGTGCAGCCGAGTGCGTACCGGGTGGTCCATCGGTCGCCTGCTCTTCTGCTAAAGCCATTGAATGGGATGAATCCTTCAAAGCCATGAACGATCCGTCAGGACGCGCAGTGGGCGTTCACCAGTCTGCCTATAAATAATGTTCAGAGTATCATCAGGCCCTCCGGGGCCTGATTTTTTTGCCTCTCTTTTCCCCGCATAAAATCGATTAATAACCAATAATTGTCGAATATTCGGCCTCGCTGTTCGCAACCTAACCAAACAGTCACATTCCGGCTATTTTCATTGAAAAAGGTGTTGACGCTGCAAGGGTCTATACGCATAATGCGCCCCGCAACGCCGATAAGGTAACGCGAAAAAAAGATGGCTACGTAGCTCAGTTGGTTAGAGCACATCACTCATAATGATGGGGTCACAGGTTCGAATCCCGTCGTAGCCACCATCTTTTTTGCGGGAGTGGCGAAATTGGTAGACGCACCAGATTTAGGTTCTGGCGCCGCAAGGTGTGCGAGTTCAAGTCTCGCCTCCCGCACCATTCCCAGGTAAGCGTTGCACGGATGGGGTATCGCCAAGCGGTAAGGCACCGGTTTTTGATACCGGCATTCCCTGGTTCGAATCCAGGTACCCCAGCCATATTTCTTCGATCATGCGGTTCTCCGCGGTATTGGGGTATCGCCAAGCGGTAAGGCACCGGTTTTTGATACCGGCATTCCCTGGTTCGAATCCAGGTACCCCAGCCATCGAAGATTGCAGTACTGGCTACGTAGCTCAGTTGGTTAGAGCACATCACTCATAATGATGGGGTCACAGGTTCGAATCCCGTCGTAGCCACCATATTTATGTTATCGAATACGATTCGGTAAACTGAACATTGTTGGGGTATCGCCAAGCGGTAAGGCACCGGATTCTGATTCCGGCATTCCGAGGTTCGAATCCTCGTACCCCAGCCACTTTAAAGTCGTTAAGCAGTTTGTTTAACGCAATTGGGGTGTCGCCAAGCGGTAAGGCTCTGGTTTCTGATACCAGCATTCCGGGGTTCGAATCCCTGCACCCCAGCCACTTAAAACAAACAAGCCCGCTCTGCGGGCTTTTTTGTTTTTGTTGCTCAGAATAGTGCGGCCTGATGCCCTCACCCTGCCCCTCTCCCACAGGGCTGAGGGATCCCCAGTAATTTTTTTATGCAGAAGCAATAAAGTTGCTTTCTAAATGACTGAGGGCTGTCAGCGATGCCCTGGTCCGGCTGTAAATCGCTGAGGCGTTTCCTGCAGGCCAGGGCGAGGCGCAGGGATGCGCCGAGAGGGCGGCTTTACAGGGACGTTGCCTCCGCCCGTACCCGATAAGCCGGAAGGAATAAGCCGAGGGCACCGCGAAGCGGCGATTTACCGCCGGGAGCCCGGGTCGCCAGGGTGGTGGCGACTGAGCCACCCTGGCACGTTCACCGGTCATGTCGTTACAGAGTAGCAAGGAACATAAAGTGAACGGAATGACCACCACCGCCGTATGTTCCCCTCACCCTAACCCTCTCCCCGGAGGGGCGAGGGGATTGCTCAGTGCTCGCATTAATTTGTGGGGAACCCTCAGCCCACGGGGAGAGGGAATAAAGATTAGAGTCCGAGGGCGTATTTCAGTGCCTGACGCTTCAGACCACCGGCGCGCTCCGCCGCCATCAGTCCGATATTGCGCAATATCCGCACCGGACCCACGTCATTGCTGAACCCGGCATAGAACAGATCCATCCCCGACTGCATAATGAAGTTATCCGCCATACGGCGCGTCTGGTAGCGCTTCAGTACCTGATGGCTGGCCCAGGCTTCCGCGTGGGCGCGAGCGTTACCCAGCACATCCAGTAACGCATCGACGTCACGGTATCCCAGGTTAACCCCCTGCCCCGCCAGCGGATGAATGGTGTGCGCCGCGTCTCCCACCAGGACCAGCCCTTCACGGGCATACTGCAACGCATGGCGTCGCATCAGCGGGAATGCGCCAGCGGCAACCGGGGTCACGTTACCCAGACGGCGCGGGAAGTGCTGCCGGATTTCGCGCTGCAACTGATCCATGGACAGCCCCTGCAACTGTCGAATGCGCGCCGGCTTGTCGTACCACACCAGCGAAGCCCAGTTATCAAACA
Source organism: Enterobacter cloacae complex sp. IR5428 (assembly GCF_049238585.1). Classification (NCBI taxonomy): domain Bacteria; kingdom Pseudomonadati; phylum Pseudomonadota; class Gammaproteobacteria; order Enterobacterales; family Enterobacteriaceae; genus Enterobacter; species Enterobacter cloacae complex sp. IR5428. The sequence continues at coordinate 19,510 of NZ_JBMKHV010000020.1, forward strand.
ACGGTAAGAATGCATGCGGGCCGTTCGGCGTAAAATGCTGCCAGGTGCTTTCGCCCGGCGCGTTTTCTGACTGCACGGTGATCAGCATGCAGGACTGGTGATACTGCCAGGCATGGATCCCAATGCCTGCCATCTGCCTGACCTGCGAGTTCGCGCCATCCGCCCCCACTAACAGCTTCACGGCCAGCTCATCGTCGTTATCCAGCGTCAGGAGATATCCACCTTCATGACGATGCAGGGCTTTCAGCGAGTCCGGAACGCGCAGCGTCACCTTCGGGTGCGCCTCCAGCGCCTGCCAGAGTGCCTGCTGGAGCACGTTGTTTTCCACCATATAGCCCAGGCGCGGCAGTTTCAGCTCGGCGGCGTCAAACGAGACGTGAGCATTTTCCCACTCCCAGGTTTCAAGACGGCTGTAAGGGTGCGCGCGCATCGCCAGCACCGCCTCCCAGACGCCCAGCCCGCGAAGCAGATCAACAGAGGACGCGCTGATGGCGGAAATACGCACGTCCGGTTGGCTGGAAGGATCGAATACCGGCGGAGCCGCCTGTTCAATAACGGTTACGTCAAATCCCTGCTGCGCCAGCCCCAGCGCCAGTGCGCCGCCGACCATACCGCCGCCAACAACGGCAACTTCGGTGTTCAGGAGTGTCATGGTCACTATTCCTTATTGGAGAATACCTTAAGTTTACCGGATTTTTGCGGCCCTGAGGTTGACAACCTTCATACTGGTCACAACCGCACCAAAGCATTACAATACGCGGCTTGCAATCCTGAGCTGAGCAAGTCGATGACTAAAAAACTCCATATAAAAACCTGGGGCTGTCAGATGAACGAATACGATTCATCGAAGATGGCCGATCTGCTGGATACCACCCACGGATACCAGCTGACTGAAAATGCGAAAGAAGCCGATGTGCTGCTGCTGAACACCTGTTCAATTCGTGAAAAAGCACAGGAAAAAGTCTTTCATGTGTTAGGCCGCTGGAAGCTTCTCAAACGGAAAAATCCGGACCTGATCATTGGCGTGGGTGGCTGCGTCGCATCGCAGGAAGGTAAGCTGATCCGCCAGAGAGCCCCCTATGTGGATATCGTTTTTGGCCCTCAGACCCTGCACCGCCTGCCAGAGATGATTAATCAGGTTCGCGGCAGCCGTAGCCCGGTGGTTGACGTGAGTTTCCCGGAGATCGAGAAATTTGACCGTCTGCCAGAGCCGCGCGCTGATGGCCCGACCGCCTTCGTCTCCATCATGGAAGGCTGCAACAAATACTGTACTTACTGCGTGGTACCTTACACCCGCGGTGAAGAAGTGAGCCGCCCGGCAGACGATATCCTGTTTGAAATCGCGCAGCTTGCCGCGCAGGGCGTTCGCGAAGTGAACCTGCTGGGCCAGAATGTGAACGCCTGGCGCGGGGAAAACTACGACGGCACCACTGGCAGCTTTGCTGAACTGCTGCGTCTGGTGGCGGCGATTGACGGCATTGACCGCATTCGCTTTACCACCAGCCATCCGATGGAATTTACCGACGACATTATTGACGTCTATCGCGATACGCCAGAGCTGGTGAGCTTCCTGCACCTGCCGATCCAGTGCGGCTCTGACCGAGTGCTGAACCTGATGGGTCGTCCACATACGGTGCTGGAGTATAAGTCCACCATCCGCAAGCTGCGTGAAGCGCGCCCGGATATCCAGATTAGCTCCGACTTTATCGTCGGCTTCCCTGGCGAAACCGCTGATGACTTCGAGCGCACCATGAAGCTCATCGGCGAGGTGAATTTCGACGTCAGCTACAGCTTCATCTTCTCTGCGCGCCCGGGCACCCCTGCGGCCGATATGGTTGACGATGTGCCGGAAGAAGAGAAAAAGCAGCGTCTGTATATTCTACAGGAGCGTATCAACCAGCAGGCCAACGCCTGGAGTCGTCGTATGCTCGGCACTGTCCAGCGTATTCTGGTGGAAGGCACTTCCCGTAAGAGCATCATGGAACTGTCTGGTCGAACCGAAAATAACCGCGTGGTGAATTTTGAAGGCACCCCGGACATGATTGGTAAGTTTGTGGACGTCGAGATTGTCGAAGTGCTCACGAACTCGCTGCGCGGGAAGGTGGTACGCACTGAGGACGAAATGGGTCTGCGTATTGCACAGACTCCGGAATCCGTTATCTCTCGCACCCGTAAAGTCAACGATTCTGGCGTAGGTATTTACCAGCCCTGATCCCTCTGGCCTGCCTGTCCGGCAGGCCTTGTATTTCCTCTCATCACCCCCAATATCTACCGCAACGCTTGCGCCTTTATTCTATGGCGTGAATAATTTCGGTAATGACCGTTTTATTACGCCGTGTGGCCACAGGTCAGTTAACCAAATAAAGAGGAACAGTTTGAACATAGATACGCGTGAAATTAGCCTTGAGCCCGCAGACAACGCTCGCCTGCTGAGCCTGTGCGGGCCGTTTGATGACAACATCAAACAACTGGAGCGACGTCTGGGTATCGAAATCAATCGTCGCGATAACCATTTCAAACTCACCGGACGCCCAATCTGCGTCAACGCCGCGGCAGATATTCTCCGCAGCCTGTATGTTGATACCGCCCCGATGCGCGGTGAGATCCAGGATATTGAACCTGAACAGATCCACCTGGCCATCAAAGAGGCGCGCGTGCTTGAGCAGAGCGCGGAAAGCGTGCCGGACTATGGCAAAGCCATCAACATCAAAACCAAACGCGGCGTGATTAAGCCTCGTACCCCGAACCAGGCACAGTACATCGCCAATATTCTCGACCATGACATCACCTTTGGCGTGGGTCCGGCGGGTACGGGTAAAACCTATCTGGCCGTTGCTGCTGCTGTCGATGCGCTTGAGCGTCAGGAGATCCGCCGTATCCTGCTGACCCGCCCTGCTGTAGAAGCCGGTGAGAAACTCGGCTTCCTGCCGGGCGATTTAAGTCAGAAAGTGGACCCCTACCTGCGCCCGCTGTACGACGCGCTGTTCGAAATGCTCGGCTTCGAGAAAGTTGAAAAGCTCATTGAACGTAACGTGATTGAAGTCGCCCCGCTGGCCTACATGCGTGGCCGTACGCTTAACGACGCGTTCATCATTCTGGATGAGAGCCAGAACACCACCATCGAACAGATGAAGATGTTTCTGACGCGTATTGGCTTTAACTCGAAAGCGGTTATTACCGGTGACGTCACTCAGATAGACCTGCCGCGTAACACCAAATCGGGTCTGCGTCACGCCATCGAAGTGCTGGCCGAGGTAGACGAAATCAGCTTTAACTTCTTCCACAGTGAAGATGTGGTACGCCACCCGGTGGTCGCGCGTATCGTTAACGCTTATGAGGCCTGGGAAGAGGCAGATCAGAAGCGCAGGGCCGAGCTGGCCGCAGAACGTAAGCGCGAAGCGCAGGAGCATGAACAGAAATGAGTCAGGTGATCCTCGATTTACAGCTGGCCTGTGAAGATAATTCCAGCATGCCAGAAGAGGCACAGTTTCAGAAATGGCTGGATGCCGTTATCCCCCAGTTTCAGGAAGAATCAGAGGTCACGATTCGCCTGGTGGATGAAGCAGAAAGCCATGAGCTCAACCTGACCTATCGCGGGAAAGATAAGCCGACCAATGTGCTCTCTTTCCCGTTCGAAGCCCCTCCGGGCATTGAGATGCCGCTGCTGGGCGATCTGATCATCTGCCGTCAGGTGGTTGAGCAGGAAGCCAAAGAGCAGCAAAAGCCGCTGGAAGCGCACTGGGCACACATGGTGGTGCACGGTAGCCTGCATCTTCTGGGTTACGACCATATTGAAGATGACGAAGCGGAAGAGATGGAATCCCTCGAGACAGAGATAATGCTTGCTCTGGGCTATGAGGATCCGTACATTGCCGAGAAAGAATAGTCAGTCACTGACTACCATGCCGCCGCGCAGGGACATAGCGCGGCGGTTAACGTTGAACTAACAAGAGAACCCTTAACAAACGCCATGAGCGACGACAATTCACACAGTAGCGACACGACAACCACTAAAAAGGGATTTTTCTCCCTCATCCTGAACCAGCTTTTCCACGGCGAACCGAAAAACCGTGATGAACTGCTGGAGCTGATTCGTGATTCCGGGCAGAACGACCTTATCGACGAAGATACGCGCGAAATGCTCGAAGGGGTGATGGACATCGCCGACCAGCGCGTCCGCGACATCATGATCCCCCGCTCGCAGATGATTACCCTGAAACGCAACCAGACGCTGGACGAGTGCCTCGATGTGATTATCGAATCGGCTCACTCACGTTTCCCGGTCATCAGCGAAGACAAAGATCACATCGAAGGGATTTTGATGGCGAAAGATCTGCTGCCGTTTATGCGCAGCGATGCCGAAGCCTTCAGTATGGAAAAAGTGTTACGCCCGGCCGTGGTTGTGCCGGAAAGTAAGCGTGTGGATCGGATGCTGAAGGAGTTTCGCTCCCAGCGCTATCACATGGCGATTGTTATTGATGAATTTGGTGGCGTTTCCGGTCTGGTCACAATCGAAGACATCCTTGAGCTGATCGTGGGCGAAATCGAAGATGAGTATGACGAAGAAGAGGATATCGACTTCCGTCAGCTGAGCCGCCACACGTGGACCGTGCGCGCGCTGGCCTCCATTGAAGACTTCAATGACACCTTTGGCACCAGCTTCAGCGATGAAGAAGTGGACACCATTGGTGGTCTGGTGATGCAGGCCTTCGGCCATCTTCCGGCCCGCGGTGAAACCGTTGACATCGATGGTTACCAGTTCAAGGTCGCAATGGCTGACAGCCGACGTATTATTCAGGTTCATGTCAGAATGCCGGACGACTCACCGGTGCCAAAACTGGAAGATTAATGTAAATGGCATTTGCCCCACTCTTTGAACGCCAGCGCGTCCGTTTGCTGCTGGCGCTGTTACTCGGAGCCAGCGGTACGCTGGCTTTTTCTCCTTACGATATCTGGCCAGCCGCTATTCTCTCCCTGATGGGGCTACAGGGTCTTACCCTGAACCGTCGTCCGGTACAGGCCGCGGCCATAGGCTACTTCTGGGGGCTGGGGCTGTTTGGCTCTGGTATCAACTGGGTCTACGTCAGTATCGCGCAATTTGGCGGAATGCCGGGGCCGGTTAACGTCTTCCTGGTTGTGCTGCTCGCCGCCTATCTTTCGCTCTACACTGGCCTGTTCGCCGGTATTCTATCTCGTCTGTGGCCTAAAACGACCTGGCTGCGCGTCGCGATAGCGGCTCCCGTTGTCTGGCAAATCACCGAATTTCTGCGCGGCTGGGTACTGACCGGCTTCCCGTGGTTGCAGTTCGGCTATAGCCAGGTGGACGGCCCGCTGAAAGGTCTGGCTCCCGTCATGGGCGTGGAGGCGATTAACTTCCTGCTCATGGCGGTCAGCGGCCTGCTGGTGCTGGCTCTGGTGACACGTAACTGGAAGCCGCTGGTTGCCGCGTTAATCCTGTTTGCCCTGCCTTTCCCACTGCGTTATATCCAGTGGTTCACGCTGGAGCCCGCGCGCGCCACGCAGGTATCGTTGATACAGGGCGATATCCCGCAGTCATTGAAATGGGATGAGAATCAGCTGCTGAACACGCTGAAAATCTACGCCAATGCTACTGAAAAGGTGATGGGTAAATCGCAGCTCATCATCTGGCCTGAGTCTGCGATCCCGGATCTGGAGATCAATCAGCAGCCCTTCCTGAAGATGATGGACGATCTGCTGCGCGCGCGCGGCAGTACGCTGATTACCGGAATTGTGGATGCGCGTCTCAATCAGCAGAACCGCTATGACACGTACAACACGATCATTACGCTCGGTAAGGACAGCGAATACAGCTATACCTCCACCAATCGTTACAACAAAAATCACCTTGTACCGTTTGGCGAGTTTGTTCCGCTGGAGTCTATTCTGCGCCCACTGGCACCGTTCTTTGACCTGCCGATGTCCTCATTCAGCCGGGGCCCTTACGTTCAGCCGCAGCTGCATGCGCACGGGTTTGCCCTGACGGCCGCTATTTGCTACGAGATTATCCTCGGCGAGCAGGTGCGCGATAACTTCCGCCCGGACACCGACTATCTGCTGACCATCTCAAACGATGCGTGGTTCGGTAAATCGATCGGCCCGTGGCAGCACTTCCAGATGGCACGAATGCGTTCTCTGGAGCTGGCACGTCCGCTGTTGCGCAGCACCAATAACGGCATCACCGCCGTGATTGGTCCGCAGGGTGAAATCCAGGCCATGATCCCGCAGTTCACCCGTGAGGTGCTGACCACGAAAGTGACGCCAGCTACGGGCCTTACGCCTTATGCGCGCACCGGGAACTGGCCGCTGTGGATCCTGACCACGCTGTTCGGTTTTGCCGCCGTAGTGATGAGCCTGCGTCAGCGTCGTAGATAACCTGGCCCTCTGTTGCCGGGTGGCGGCTACGCCTTACCCGGCCTACTCTCCGGCGCAGCCGCCACCCGACAATTTCCTCCTAAACTTCAATTCTGGCACGCCTGTTGCTTTGTTTAATTACGCAAACGCTGTCTGGCTTAACGTGCAACCTTGTCGCACCAGCATGGATCTCCGGTAGCACCGAAACGGTGCAACGAGAGATTATTGCCTCTGAATGGTGCGGCGCGCTTCGCAAAAATAAACAATAACGCAGCAAAATCTTTACATTAAGCCAGACTAAATGTTAACAAGCTTGCATAACACTGCACTCGCATTGCGCGAGATATAACAACATCACAATGGGTATCAAAGCGTCACTGGCGCTGATAAGAAAGGAGTTGGGTATGCAATTACGTAAACTGGCCACAGCAATGCTGGTTATGGGAATGTCTGCGGGCATCGTTCACGCTGAAGACGCTCCGGCAGCAGGAAGCACTCTCGACAAGATTGCCAAAAACGGCGTGATCGTGGTCGGCCACCGTGAATCTTCTGTCCCGTTCTCTTACTACGACAACACGCAAAAAGTCGTGGGCTATTCACAGGATTACTCCAACGCCATCGTTGAAGCCGTGAAGAAAAAGCTGAACAAACCTGACCTGCAAGTGAAGCTGATCCCCATCACTTCACAGAACCGTATTCCTCTGCTGCAAAACGGCACATTTGATTTTGAATGTGGCTCAACCACCAACAACCTTGAGCGTCAGAAACAGGCCGCTTTCTCGGACACTATCTTCGTTGTAGGCACCCGCCTGCTGACGAAGAAAGGCGGCGATATCAAAGATTTTGCTGACCTGAAAGGCAAAGCGGTTGTCGTGACCTCCGGTACCACGTCCGAAGTGCTGCTGCACAAGCTGAACGACGAGAAGAAAATGGACATGCGCATCATCAGCGCGAAAGATCACGGCGACTCCTTCCGTACCCTGGAAAGCGGTCGTGCCGTTGCGTTTATGATGGATGACGCTCTGCTGGCAGGCGAGCGCGCCAAGGCGAAGAAACCAGACAACTGGGAAATCGTCGGGACTGCGCAGTCGAAAGAAGCTTACGGCTGTATGCTGCGTAAAGGCGATGAAGGCTTCAAAAAGCTGATCGATGACACCATCGCTCAGGCGCAAACCTCTGGCGAAGCGGCAAAATGGTTCGACAAATGGTTCAAGAACCCAATTCCACCAAAAAACCTGAACATGAACTTTGAACTGTCTGACGACATGAAAGCGCTGTTCAAATCACCAAACGACAAAGCTCTTAACTAACTAGAACGACAGGGGCGGGATCTCCTGCCCTCTCGATTGTCGGGAAGCATGGACAGACTATACGTTGAGTGGTCGTTCCCCACTCAGCGCAAAAATTGAGCTTCTCACCAATCTTCGAGGGTAGCGCTGCTACCCTCTTTTTTCTGGAGTTTACTATGTCAATTGACTGGAACTGGGGCATCTTTCTGCAACAAGCCCCGTTCGGCAACACCACCTATCTCGGCTGGCTGTGGAGCGGCTTTCAGGTTACCGTTGCGTTATCGATAACGGCGTGGATTATCGCGTTTCTTGTCGGTTCGCTGTTCGGTATTCTGCGTACCGTCCCTAACCGTTTTCTCTCTTCGATTGGCACGCTCTATGTGGAACTGTTCCGTAACGTTCCGCTGATCGTGCAGTTCTTTACCTGGTATCTGGTGATCCCGGAACTGCTGCCGGAAGATCTCGGCATGTGGTTCAAGGCCGAGCTGGATCCTAACGTACAATTCTTTGTCTCCTCCATGCTGTGTCTGGGACTGTTCACCGCTGCGCGCGTCTGCGAGCAGGTGCGTGCCGCCATACAGTCACTGCCACGCGGACAAAAGAATGCGGCACTGGCGATGGGCCTGACCCTGCCACAAGCCTACCGTTACGTACTGCTGCCTAACGCTTACCGCGTCATCGTTCCGCCGATGACCTCCGAGATGATGAACCTGGTAAAAAACTCGGCCATCGCCTCAACCATTGGTCTGGTAGATATGGCGGCGCAGGCGGGCAAACTGCTGGATTACTCCGCTCACGCATGGGAATCCTTCACGGCAATCACGCTCGCCTATGTTCTGATTAACGCTTTCATCATGCTGGTGATGAACCTGGTTGAACGCAAAGTACGCCTGCCGGGCAATCTGGGGGGCAAATAATGTACGAATTTGACTGGAGTTCCATTGTTCCCTCCATGCCTTATCTGCTGGATGGACTGGCGATCACCTTAAAGATCACCGTAATCGCCATTATCGTCGGTATTGTCTGGGGCACCCTGCTGGCAGTGATGCGCCTGTCGAGCTTTAAGCCGCTCGCCTGGTTTGCTACGGCTTACGTTAACGTGTTCCGCTCCATTCCACTGGTCATGGTGCTGTTGTGGTTTTACCTGATTGTTCCCGGCTTTTTACAGAACGTGCTGGGACTGTCGCCGAAAACCGATATCCGCCTGATCTCTGCCATGGTGGCATTCTCTATGTTTGAAGCCGCCTACTACTCCGAGATCATCCGCGCAGGTATTCAGAGTATCTCGCGCGGGCAGTCCAGCGCTGCGCTGGCGCTCGGTATGACGCACTGGCAGTCCATGAAGCTCATTATTCTGCCGCAGGCGTTTCGCGCCATGGTTCCGCTGCTGCTGACGCAGGGCATCGTCCTGTTCCAGGATACCTCCCTGGTCTACGTGCTGAGCCTGGCAGACTTCTTCCGTACCGCCTCCACCATTGGCGAACGTGACGGAACGCAGGTTGAGATGATCCTCTTCGCAGGCGGGGTCTATTTTGTGATTAGTTTAAGCGCATCGCTGTTGGTCAGCTGGCTGAAGAAAAGGACCGTATAATGATTTCCCTGAAAAATGTTTCTAAATGGTATGGGCACTTTCAGGTGCTGACCGACTGCTCAACAGAAGTGAAAAAAGGCGATGTGGTGGTGGTATGCGGCCCGTCCGGCTCCGGTAAGTCGACGCTTATCAAAACCGTTAATGGGCTGGAACCTGTCCAGCAGGGCGAGATTGTCGTTAACGGCACCAAAGTGAATGACCGCAAAACCAACCTTGCCCAGCTTCGCTCCCACGTTGGGATGGTGTTCCAGCATTTTGAGCTGTTCCCTCACCTCTCCATCATTGAGAACCTGACGCTGGCGCAGGTGAAAGTGCTGAAGCGCGACAAAAAAGCGGCGCGTGAAAAGGGACTGAAGTTGCTGGAACGCGTCGGGCTGTCTGCACATGCGGATAAGTTCCCGGCGCAGCTTTCAGGTGGCCAACAGCAGCGCGTGGCAATCGCGCGTGCGCTGTGCATGGATCCGGTGGCGATGCTGTTTGATGAGCCGACGTCCGCGCTCGATCCTGAGATGATCAACGAAGTGCTGGACGTTATGGTGGAACTGGCGCACGAAGGGATGACCATGATGGTGGTGACGCACGAAATGGGCTTCGCCCGTAAAGTGGCCAACCGTGTGATCTTCATGGATGAAGGGAAAATTGTTGAAGACTCACCGAAAGAAGAGTTCTTCGCAAATCCTAAATCTGAACGTGCAAAAGACTTCCTCGCCAAAATCCTGCATTAATCTTTTCAGTGCGCAATCTGCGGATTGCGCACTGCTTCACGCTTTAGATCTCTTTTTCTATTCGGCATCACATCGCAGCGTTAACCTTGTCACAAATAATGCTAAGAATGGAGAACGCCATGGCACAGCCTATTATTCTCGACTGCGATCCGGGTCATGATGACGCAATCGCACTCGTCCTTGCTCTTGCCTCCCCTGAACTGGACGTAAAAGCTGTCACCTCCTCTGCAGGGAACCAGACGCCGGATAAAACCCTGCGAAACGTGTTGCGCATGTTAACGCTGCTAAAACGCACCGATATTCCGGTCGCAGGTGGCGCCATTAAGCCGCTAATGCGCGAGCTGATCATTGCGGATAACGTTCACGGTGAAAGTGGGCTGGATGGCCCGGCGCTGCCGGAGCCGGGTTTCGCACCACAAAACTGTACTGCCGTCGAGCTCATGGCGAAAGTTCTGCGTGAAAGCGCAGAGCCCGTGACGCTGGTGGCGACCGGCCCACAGACCAACGTAGCGCTGCTGCTGAACAGCCATCCTGAACTGCACAGCAATATCGCCCGTATCGTCATCATGGGCGGGGCAATGGGGCTGGGGAACTGGACGCCAGCCGCGGAGTTCAACATCTTTGTTGACCCGGAAGCCGCAGAAATCGTCTTCCAGTCGGGCCTGCCGATTGTGATGGCGGGGCTGGACGTTACCCACCGCGCACAAATTATGGCGCAGGACATCGAACGATTTCGTACTGTGGGTAACCCGGTTGCAACAACCGTGGCAGAGCTGCTCGATTTCTTTATGGTGTATCACAAAGCCGAGAAGTGGGGATTCCACGGCGCCCCGCTGCATGACCCATGCACCATCGCCTGGCTACTGAAGCCGGAAATGTTTACCACGGTCGAGCGTTGGGTTGGTGTGGAAACACAGGGGAAATATACCCAGGGAATGACGGTGGTGGACTATTACTCGCTGACGGGAAACAAGCCGAATACCACAGTGATGGTGGATATCGATCGGAAAGCGTTTGTGGATTTGCTGGCGGAGAGGCTGGCTTATTATATTTAGGCCGGCAAGCAAAAAAACAATTGGGCATTCCAGGCAGTTCTGTCGCCTGATGCCCACGACATATCTCTCTCCTGCAAAGAATCTCCTGAAATCAATGTTCATAAAGTAAGCAAATAAAAAATCCTTTATGATTTTAGCTAACCCCTCAAGTTTTCATTCATAACAACAATTATAACTTACGACCAATTCAACTCAATAATAAATAGGAGACATTTTTTGCGATTTTTTTTCAAAAATCAGATAAGCATCGCTTTGTTTAATAATGACATGCTCGATGATCGAATGATCATAGCAAAGGAGCAGTTATGTATTACAGCGAAGAGATCATTAAGCGCATTGGAACTGATAAAGAGCTAGCTGTTCGTTTAGATAAAGCATTAATGGGGGTTAAACAGGGTGTTGTAGATTATGTAAACGGTCTTGGTGACGCCACAACACGGTTACTTTATTATACATCCTGTCTTACAGACAACTATCAGGATGTATGTAAAAAACTTGGGTCTGAAGATATAAGGTTTATTTGCGCTCTGTATGAACTTATCAAGCATAGAGATATTATATTCAGGATGTTGAAAATATATATTGAAACTATCCTAAAAAATAAAAACGAGACAGAAAAGAAAACAATTCTTCAGAAACTAACACCATTTACAACAAATTATTCTATTAAATACATTTCAAAAAATGGTTTAATTTACGCTGTAGCGTCGTATATATGCTACGAGAACAAGATGAATTTAGCTGTACAAAATGCATTAATGAAAAAAATAGGAAGCAGAGTCGGGTGGATTGTAGGGGGATTAAATATTTATGGAATTGTACAACGTGCTGCTGAGAGTGCAGATAATCTGAAAAATTTCTGTCCTTTATTTTATAATGCATTATACATGGAAGGTTTAGAAATGATGTATTTTTTAATAGAGCCCATAATCATGAAGTCAGGTTATTTAAATATTAACACGGCATCTGATGAAGAAATTGTCAGAGCACTAAAAAGAATGATGTGACAATGCTTACTTTAATAAATAGCTTTTTGAGGAGTTGTATACGCCGTTTTTTTAATAGCATAAAAGATGATTGCATTAATAATATTATAGGTTTTGGAATGATTTCCCTTATCGCCATAATTTCCATTTCTGTTTCGGCTCTCATCGACAATAATAAAATAGCATTCGGAATTATCGCTTTAATAGTGACACTTATACTTTTGCCAATATTGTTTTATAAAGGAAAATAATCAAATGTCTATACCGGCGCATATTTGGCTCACCGATGACAACGGCTCACCTTTGATTGGTGAATGTTTAATGCCAACACGATTGGGTTCAACTGAACTTAAATCGTTCAACCATTCCGTATGGATCCCGACAGATCATAACACCGGCAAACTCACGGGAACTCGCCTTCATGTGCCGATCAGATTTGAAAAAGAAATAGACCGTCTAACACCATACTTATTCAGGGCTGTATGTCAGGGAAGAATATTGAAAGAAGCTGTAATAAAAATGTATAAGATTAATGACGCTGGAATCGAGATGGAATATTTTAATATAATACTGGAAAACGTAAAGATAACACAAATTTCTCCTGTTCTATTCCCAATAGGTATTGCAAGTAAACATATGGAAGAAGTTGAAATTCGATATGAATCTATAGAATGGAAATATACTGATGGAAATATAATGTTCAAAGATTTGTGGAATGAAAGAGTCATAGCATAAAAGAAAAGGACTGCTGGAGTTGCTTTCTGTTTTGCTTTTACCTTGTGCGGCCTGATGCCCTCACCCCGCCCTCACCCACAGGGAGAGGGTTCCCCACAAATTAATGCGAGCACTGAGCAATCCCCTCGCCCCTCCGGGGAGAGGGTTAGGGTGAGGGGAACATACGGCGGTGGTGGTCATTCCGTTCACTTTATGTTCCTTGCTACTCTGTAACGACATGACCGGTGAACGTGCCAGGGTGGCTCAGTCGCCACCACCCTGGCGACCCGGGCTCCCGGCGGTAAATCGCCGCTTCGCGGTGCCCTCGGCTTATTCCTTCCGGCTTATCGGGTACGGGCGGAGGCAACGTCCCTGTAAAGCCGCCCTCTCGGCGCATCCCTGCGCCTCGCCCTGGCCTGCAGGAAACGCCTCAGCGATTTACAGCCGGACCAGGGCATCGCTGACAGCCCTCAGTCATTTAGAAAGCAACTTTATTGCTTCTGCATAAAAAAATTACTGGGGATCCCTCAGCCCTGTGGGAGAGGGGCAGGGTGAGGGCATCAGGCCGCACTATTCTGAGCAACAAAAACAAAAAAGCCCGCAGAGCGGGCTTGTTTGTTTTAAGTGGCTGGGGTGCAGGGATTCGAACCCCGGAATGCTGGTATCAGAAACCAGAGCCTTACCGCTTGGCGACACCCCAATTGCGTTAAACAAACTGCTTAACGACTTTAAAGTGGCTGGGGTACGAGGATTCGAACCTCGGAATGCCGGAATCAGAATCCGGTGCCTTACCGCTTGGCGATACCCCAACAATGTTCAGTTTACCGAATCGTATTCGATAACATAAATATGGTGGCTACGACGGGATTCGAACCTGTGACCCCATCATTATGAGTGATGTGCTCTAACCAACTGAGCTACGTAGCCAGTACTGCAATCTTCGATGGCTGGGGTACCTGGATTCGAACCAGGGAATGCCGGTATCAAAAACCGGTGCCTTACCGCTTGGCGATACCCCAATACCGCGGAGAACCGCATGATCGAAGAAATATGGCTGGGGTACCTGGATTCGAACCAGGGAATGCCGGTATCAAAAACCGGTGCCTTACCGCTTGGCGATACCCCATCCGTGCAACGCTTACCTGGGAATGGTGCGGGAGGCGAGACTTGAACTCGCACACCTTGCGGCGCCAGAACCTAAATCTGGTGCGTCTACCAATTTCGCCACTCCCGCAAAAAAGATGGTGGCTACGACGGGATTCGAACCTGTGACCCCATCATTATGAGTGATGTGCTCTAACCAACTGAGCTACGTAGCCATCTTTTTTTCGCGTTACCTTATCGGCGTTGCGGGGCGCATTATGCGTATAGACCCTTGCAGCGTCAACACCTTTTTCAATGAAAATAGCCGGAATGTGACTGTTTGGTTAGGTTGCGAACAGCGAGGCCGAATATTCGACAATTATTGGTTATTAATCGATTTTATGCGGGGAAAAGAGAGGCAAAAAAATCAGGCCCCGGAGGGCCTGATGATACTCTGAACATTATTTATAGGCAGACTGGTGAACGCCCACTGCGCGTCCTGACGGATCGTTCATGGCTTTGAAGGATTCATCCCATTCAATGGCTTTAGCAGAAGAGCAGGCGACCGATGGACCACCCGGTACGCACTCGGCTGCACTTGGAACCGGGAACAGCTCCTCAAAGATCTCACGGTACAAATACGCTTCTTTCGAGGCTGGCGTGTTGTACGGGAAGCGGAAGCTCGCAGTTTCCAGTTGTTGATCAGAAACCTGTTTTGCCGCCACCTCTTTCAGGGTGTCGATCCAGCTGTAACCCACGCCATCGGAGAACTGCTCTTTCTGACGCCACGCCACGCTCGCCGGCAGGTAGGATTCAAAACATTCACGCAGGATATGTTTCTCCATTTTGCCGTTGCCGCACATTTTGTCCTGCGGGTTGATGCGCATCGCCACATCGAGGAATTTCTTATCGAGGAACGGCACGCGGGCTTCCACACCCCAGGCGGACATCGCTTTGTTGGCGCGCGCGCAGTCAAACATGTGCAGCGCCTGTAGCTTACGCACCGTTTCTTCATGCAGCTCTTTGGCGTTCGGTGCTTTGTGGAAATAGAGATAACCGCCAAACACTTCGTCAGAACCTTCGCCGGAGAGCACCATCTTGATGCCCATCGCTTTGATCTTCCGCGACATCAAATACATCGGCGTGGAGGCGCGAATGGTGGTCACATCATAGGTTTCAATGTGATAGATCACATCGCGGATCGCATCCAGACCTTCCTGTACGGTGAAGTGAATTTCATGGTGCACCGTGCCGAGATGGTTCGCCACTTCCTGGGCGGCTTTCAGGTCAGGTGCCCCTTCCAGACCCACGGCAAAGGAGTGCAGCTGCGGCCACCAGGCTTCAGAGCGCTCCTGATCTTCCACGCGACGTGCGGCGAATTTCTTGGTGATCGCGGAGATCACGGAGGAGTCCAGACCGCCGGAGAGCAGTACGCCGTAGGGTACGTCTGACATCAGGTGGCTTTTCACTGACTCCTCTAGTGCCTGACGCAGTTCGGCTTTGTCCGTCACGTTGTCTTTCACCGCCTCATAATCAAACCAGTCGCGCTGGTAGTACGGGCGGATCTCGCCGTCTTTACTCCACAGGTAGCTACCTGCCGGGAACTCTTTGATGGTGCGGCACACCGGTACCAGGGCTTTCATCTCTGAGGCAACGTAGAAGTTACCGTGTTCATCGTGTCCCATGTACAGCGGGATAATACCAATATGGTCGCGGCCAATCAGGTAAGCGTCTTTTTCGCTGTCGTACAGCGCGAAGGCGAACATACCTTGCAGGTCGTCGAGGAACTCCGGGCCTTTCTCCTGATACAGCGCCAGGATCACTTCGCAGTCTGAGCCGGTCTGAAACGCGTAGCGATCGCCGTACTCAGCGCGCAGCGCCTGATGGTTGTAAATTTCACCGTTAACAGCAAGCGCGTGCGTTTTTTTCTCGTTATACAGCGGCTGTGCGCCAGCGTTGACATCAACAATGGAAAGACGTTCGTGAGCCAGAATCGCTTTATCGCTGGCGTAAACGCCTGACCAGTCCGGACCGCGATGGCGCATCAGGCGGGACAATTCGAGTGCTTTTTTACGCAGTTCGCCCGCGTCAGTTTTAATATCCAGTACGCCAAAAATAGAACACATAACCTTCTCCGTTAACCCTGTTGCGTTGTGATGTTGCTTGCTTATGAAAATGCCGCAAAAAGGGGAGGGGGCGCAAGCGTTTTACCGATGAAAACGTAAAAAGTGCAATGGCAATTGCCGAATCTTAAAAAAAGAGTATGCATTAAGCCATTCTATTGATGATTTCTCAATGAAGAGCTGATTTCGTTAGATGAAGTGATATTTTCAGGCAGCAGAAATGAAAAACCACGCCCTGAGGCGTGGTTCTGAATCAAATAACGTCGATTTCGTCGACAGAGGGGTAAATCCAGCTTGGCCGGAACGGCATCGTATCAATGTCATCAAGCTGTGAAACGCCAGAAAGCACCAGGATGGTTTCAAGCCCGGCCTGGAAGCCGGCCAAAATATCGGTGCGCAGGTTGTCGCCAACAATGACGGTTTCTTCTGAGTGTGCCTGCATCGTATTCAGTGCAGCGCGGATGATCCACGGGCTCGGTTTGCCGACTACAAACGGCTTACGGCCTGAGATTTTTTCGATACCGGCGCACAGCGCACCGCAGGCGGGATAAAAACCACGACCATGCGTATCCGGGTTAGTGGCGATAAAACGTGCACCATTGGCGACAAAGTAGGCTGCTTTATGCATCATCTCCCAGTTAAAGGAGCGCGTTTCGCCCACGATGACAAAGTCCGGATTCACGTCGGTGATGGTGAAGCCCGCTTTATACAGCTCGTGGATCAGCGCGCCTTCGCCAACCACGTAGGCTTTTTTGCCTTCCTGACGCTTCAGGAAATCCGCGGTCGCCATCGCAGAGGTATAAAACACGCTGTCCGGGACATTGACGCCCGCGGTAGCAAAGCGATTTGCCAGATCCTGACCAGTCTGTGAAGGGTAGTTCGTGAGAAGAACCAGTGGCATTCCTTTGTCGATGATGTGGTGAAGAAACTCCGCAGCACCTGGCACGGCAACGTTGTCGTGCATCAGCACGCCGTCGATATCACAAATTACATTCTTAATGGTCATGGACAATCCGACATCAAAAAAAGAAGGCGTTACTATAAGGTCCGATCAGGATTCCAGCAAATGTTGCAGCAGGATCCCGTTGAGCATGGCACGTTTTACCAGGGCGAATGCGCCAATTGCCGAGCGGTGATCGAGCGTAGATCGCACCACCGGCAAATTCTGGCGAAATGCCTTCAGCGCCTGGGTATTGATGCAGCCTTCAATGGCAGGCAGTAATACTTTTTCGGCTTCAACGATCTCGCCGGCAATCACCACTTTTTGCGGATTAAACAGGTTGATGGCAATGGCGATAGTCTTACCCAGGTGGCGTCCTACCTGTTCGATCACTTCGCAGGCCAGCGCATCGCCTTTGTTTGCCGCTTTGCAGATGGCACCGATCTTACAGTCGCCCAGCGTGACGCGGCTCTGATAACCCTGCTCCAGCAGGTGGCGGACGCGATGTTCAATGGCGGCATTGGCGGCAACGGTTTCAAGACAGCCAAAGTTACCGCAGTGGCAGCGCTCGCCAAGCGGTTCCACCTGGATATGACCGATCTCGCCTACGTTACCGTTACGACCAATAAAAATGCGGCCATTCGAGATGATACCCGCACCTGTACCACGGTGAACGCGCACCAGAATAGAGTCTTCGCAGTCCTGGCTCGCACCAAAGTAGTGCTCCGCCAGCGCCAGCGAGCGGATATCGTGACCAACAAAGCAGGTCAGCTTGAAGCGTTTTTCCAGCGCCTCAACCAGCCCCCAGTTCTCTACTTTAATATGCGGCATGTAGCGAATAACGCCGCTTTCCGGGTCAACCAGACCGGGTAAAATCACCGAGATGGCGATGAGTTCACGGATCTTGCGCTGACAGCTTTCGATAAACTGCGCGATGGTATTCAGTAACGCGTGTTCGAGCGTCTCCTGCGTGCGCTCAGGAAGGGGGTAATGCTCTTCGGCAATGGCCTTGCTGCTCAGATCGTAGAGCGTAAGCGTGGTGTCATGACGGCCTAAGCGAACGCCAATGGCCTGAAAATTGCGGGTTTCAGTGACGATGGAAATCGCGCGGCGGCCGCCGGTGGAGGCCTGCTGATCCACTTCTTTGATCAGGCCGCGCTCAATAAGCTGACGTGTAATTTTTGTCACGCTGGCGGGAGCAAGCTGGCTTTGTTCGGCTATCTGAATGCGTGAGATTGGCCCGTGCTGGTCAATCAGGCGATAAACTGCCGCGCTGTTAAGTTGTTTAACGAGATCGACATTACCGATTTGAGCTTGTCCGCCTGGTGTCATACTTTTACTTACTCAGTGACGACCTCGTTACCATTAACGATGGTCTTAATAATTTTATAATCGTGTGTGAACGCCGTCAGGTTTGCAACCATACCTGGCGCAATACCGCCGAGCTGTTTATCGACGCCAATAGCGCGCGCCGGATAAAGCGTGGCCATGCGCAGCACTTCCTCAAGCGCAATGCCGCAATGTTCAACGAGGTTACGTACCCCTTCGATCATCGTCAGAGAAGAACCGCTCAGCGTGCCGTTCTCATCCACACACAGTCCATTCCGGTAGTATATTGTTTTACCAGCAAAAATGAACTGGTCAATATTCGCTCCTGCCGGAGCGGTAGCATCCGTGACCAGGCAGAGCTTGTCGCCTTTAAGGCGCTTGGCGTTGCGGATGTTGGTGTAATCGACATGCAAGCCGTCGGCGATAATGCCGCAGTAGACGTCTGGTTCATCCAGAATTGCGCCAACCAGTCCCGGTTCGCGACCGGTAATATACGGCATCGCGTTATAAAGGTGTGTGGCAAATGTAATACCTGCGCGGAAACCGGCCTTCGCCTCTTTCAGCGTCGCGTTCGAATGGCCCGCAGATACCACAATCCCGGCGGCGGCCAGTTTGCTGATAACGTCCGTGCCGGTCATTTCCGGTGCCAGCGTCACTTTAGTGATCACATCGGCATTGGCGCACATGTAATCCACCAGCTCGGCATCCGGTTTGCGCACGTAGTTCGGGTTATGGGTGCCTTTCTTGACCATATTCAGCCATGGTCCTTCCAGGTGCAGACCCAGCGCCTGATTCGGATGTTTTGCCAGGTATTCGCGCATGACGCGGATACCCTGTTTCATCAGGTCATCGCTGCTGGTAATCAGTGTTGGCAGATAGCTGGTGCAGCCCGATTTCTCGTTGGCTTTTTGCATGATTTCCAGCGTTTCAACCGTTACCGCCTCTGCGGTATCGTTAAACTGGACACCGCCGCAGCCGTTAAGCTGTACGTCGATGAAACCGGGGGAGATTACTGCTCCATTGAGGGAACGTTGTTCGATCTCCGGCGGCAGTTCCGCCAGCGGGCAAACACGTTCAATCAGGCCATTGGCGATTACAATCGCATGGTCATCCAGAATTTCATGGCCGGTATAAATCCGACCGTGGGTTAAAGCGTACATATCGACCCCCGGTTAAAAAAGCGACCGCCCCTGATAAAAGAGGCGGTTATTCAATTACAGACCTTTAATGTTCTCAGCTTCCAGCTCGTTGAAGTATTTCAGCGTTTTCACTTTCAGCTCCATGGTGGACGGTTCGTCACACACGACAACCGCTTTTGGATGCAACTGTAAGCAGCTGATCGTCCACATATGGTTCACGTTGCCTTCAACGGCAGCCTGAAGCGCTTGCGCTTTCACTGCGCCCAGCACCAGAATCATCACTTCTTCGGCATCCAGCAGTGTACCCACACCCACGGTCAGCGCGTATTTAGGCACCTGATTGACGTCGCCGTCAAAGAAGCGGGAGTTAGCCACACGCGTGTCATGGGTCAACGTTTTAATACGGGTACGGGAAGCCAGTGAAGATGCCGGTTCGTTGAACGCGATATGACCATCGTTGCCTACGCCGCCCATAAACAGGTGGATTTTACCGTAAGAACGGATTTTTTCTTCATACTGACGGCATTCTGCGTCAATATCAGGCGCGTTTCCATTCAGCAGGTTAATGTTTTCAGCCGGAATATCAACGTGATCGAAGAAATTACGGTGCATAAAGCTGTGGTAACTTTCCGGATGTTCCTTTGGCAGGCCGACATATTCGTCCATGTTGAAGGTCACAACATGTTTAAAGCTAACCTGGCCCGCTTTGTGCATTTCAACCAAAGCCTTATACGCGGTCAGGGGAGTACCACCGGTTGGAAGACCGAGTACGAAAGGACGATCGGCTGTTGGTTTGAACGCGTTGATGCGGTTAACGATATGACGAGCAGCCCATTTTCCGACTTGTTCAGCTGTTGCCAGGGGAATCAGTCTCATTATTCACCTCTAAAGTTTAAGTAAAAGTGGGCGGATGATTAGTGCAACCTGAACTAAGCGTAACCTGGAACCTTTCAGGCCGGATCAATCCGTCTTGATTTTTTGAATGATAAAATAAGTTTTCGTGGTTAGCCAGTGAAAGGGAGGGTTTAATACGATATTTGGTGACAATAATCACAAAAAATAGGTGTTTAATTTGCGATACGAATTAATTTTTCACACACTCACACTGCCAGTGAATCATCAACAGTATCTATCGTTCGTGACACAATAAAAACATAGTTTATGCGCGAGTCTTAACAAAGGGTCTCGTAGGGGGAATAGGATGAATATTTTAGGTTTTTTCCAGCGCCTCGGTAGGGCTTTGCAGCTCCCTATCGCCGTGCTACCGGTTGCAGCATTGCTGCTGCGATTCGGGCAACCCGATCTTCTTAATGTGCCGTTTATTGCCCAGGCAGGCGGCGCCATTTTTGACAACCTTGCGCTGATTTTCGCCATCGGCGTGGCGTCAAGCTGGTCAAAAGACAGCGCCGGTGCAGCGGCACTGGCAGGGGCGGTAGGTTACTTCATCCTCACGAAAGCGATGGTAACCATCAACCCGGAAATCAACATGGGTGTACTGGCGGGTATCATTACCGGTCTGGTCGGTGGCGCCGTGTACAACCGCTGGGCGGGTATCAAACTGCCTGACTTCCTGAGCTTCTTCGGCGGTAAACGTTTTGTGCCGATTGCGACGGGCTTTTTCTGTCTGATCCTCGCCGCCATCTTTGGCTACGTTTGGCCACCGGTTCAGCATGCTATCCATGCGGGTGGCGAGTGGATCGTGTCTGCGGGCGCAATGGGCGCGGGCATCTTCGGTTTCATTAACCGTCTGCTGATCCCAACCGGTCTGCATCAGGTACTGAACACCATCGCCTGGTTCCAGATTGGTGAGTTCACCAACGCGGCTGGCGCGGTATTCCACGGTGATATCAACCGCTTCTACGCAGGCGACGGCACCGCGGGCATGTTCATGTCCGGCTTCTTCCCAATCATGATGTTTGGTCTGCCTGGCGCCGCGCTGGCAATGTACCTGGCTGCGCCGAAAGCGCGTCGCCCAATGGTTGGCGGGATGCTGCTGTCCGTTGCGATCACCGCCTTCCTGACCGGCGTGACCGAGCCACTGGAATTCCTGTTCATGTTCCTGGCTCCGCTGCTGTATCTGATGCACGCGATCCTGACCGGTATCAGCCTGTTCGTTGCCACCCTTCTGGGTATCCATGCAGGCTTCTCCTTCTCCGCAGGCGCTATCGACTATGTGTTGATGTACAACCTGCCAGCGGCAAGCAGCAACGTCTGGATGCTGGTGGTGATGGGCCTGATCTTCTTCGTTATCTACTTCGTTCTGTTCAGCGCAGTTATTCGTATGTTTAACCTGAAGACGCCGGGCCGCGAAGATACGAAAGATGATGTTGTGACCAGTGAAGCCAACAGCAATACCGAAGAGGGTTTAACCCAGCTGGCAACCAGCTATATTGCCGCTGTGGGTGGCACCGACAACCTGAAAGCGATCGATGCCTGTATTACCCGTCTGCGTCTGACCGTGGGCGACTCCGCGCGCGTGAGCGATGCAATGTGCAAACGCCTTGGTGCGTCTGGTGTGGTGAAGCTGAACAAACAAACCATCCAGGTTATCGTGGGTGCGAAAGCCGAATCTATCGGCGATGAAATGAAAAAAGTGGTTGCCCGTGGGCCGGTCGCTGCCGCCTCAACGGATAACGCGCCAGTAGCTGACGCGCCGGTTGCAAAACCGCAGGCTGTGCCAAATGCGGTGACCATCGCTGCGCTGGTTTCTCCGGTGACAGGTGACGTTGTTGCGCTTGAGCAGGTGCCTGACGAAGCGTTCGCCAGCAAAGCGGTCGGTGATGGCGTGGCGGTGAAACCAACGGACAAAACCGTGGTCTCTCCGGCAGCCGGTACTATCGTGAAAATCTTCAACACCAACCACGCGTTCTGCCTGGAAACGGAAAAAGGCGCGGAGATCGTTGTCCATATGGGTATCGATACCGTTGCGCTGAACGGTCAGGGCTTTACTCGCCTGGTGGAAGAGGGCGCTGAAGTGGCGGCAGGCCAGCCGATTCTGGAAATGGATCTGGAGTTCCTGAACGCCAACGCGCGCTCCATGATAAGCCCGGTAGTGTGCAGTAACATCGACGACTTCAGCGGTCTGGTGATCCAGGCGCAGGGGCAGGTAGTTGCAGGCCAAACGCCACTGTATGAGATTAAAGGCAAGTAATCGCTCCTGAGTAGAGTTATGCCTTTAGCGGCGGGGGATATCCTCCGCCGCTTTTTTTTGCAGCAATTGCCCCCATTATTTTCTTCCGGGACGTTTTAAGGGTTGTCACTACGTCCGGCTTATAAGATCATATGCCGTTATACGTTGTTTACGCTTTGAGGAATCCACGATGAGTGAGGCAGAAGCCCGCCCGAGTAACTTTATTCGTCAGATCATCGATGAAGATCTGGCCAGTGGTAAGCACACCACAGTCCACACGCGTTTCCCGCCGGAGCCAAATGGCTACCTGCACATTGGTCACGCCAAATCGATCTGCCTGAACTTTGGTATTGCGCAAGACTACCAGGGGCAGTGCAACCTGCGTTTCGATGACACCAACCCAGTAAAAGAAGACATCGAATACGTTGAGTCGATTAAAAACGACGTGCAATGGCTGGGCTTCAACTGGTCTGGCGATATCTGCTACTCCTCAGACTATTTCGATCAGCTGTATGCCTATGCGGTTGAACTGATTAACAAGGGTCTGGCATACGTCGACGAGCTCTCTGCTGACGAAATCCGTGAATACCGCGGTACGCTGACTCAGCCCGGTAAGAACAGTCCGTTCCGCGATCGTAGCGTGGAAGAGAACCTGGCGCTGTTTGAAAAAATGCGTGCCGGTGGCTTTGAAGAAGGTAAAGCGTGTCTGCGTGCCAAAATCGATATGGCGTCTCCGTTCATCGTGATGCGCGATCCGGTGCTGTACCGCATTAAGTTCGCAGAACACCACCAGACCGGTAACAAGTGGTGCATCTACCCGATGTACGACTTCACCCACTGCATCAGCGATGCGCTGGAAGGCATTACGCACTCTCTGTGCACGCTGGAATTCCAGGACAACCGTCGTCTGTACGACTGGGTGCTGGATAACATCACCATTCCTGTGCATCCGCGTCAGTACGAGTTCTCTCGTCTGAACCTGGAATACACCGTGATGTCCAAGCGTAAGCTGAACCTGCTGGTCACTGACAAGCACGTTGAAGGCTGGGACGACCCACGTATGCCGACCATCTCTGGCCTGCGTCGTCGTGGCTACACCTCCGCCTCCATTCGTGAGTTCTGCAAACGTATCGGCGTCACCAAGCAGGACAACACCATCGAAATGGCGTCTCTGGAATCCTGCATTCGTGAAGACCTGAACGAAAACGCGCCGCGCGCGATGGCGGTGATCGATCCAGTGAAACTGGTTATCGAAAACTATCCGCAGGGCGGGAGCGAACTGGTCTCTATGCCTAATCATCCGAACAAACCGGAAATGGGCACCCGCGACGTGCCGTTCAGCGGTGAAATCTGGATCGATCGTGCCGACTTCCGCGAAGAAGCGAACAAGCAGTACAAGCGTCTGGTGCTGGGCAAAGAAGTACGTCTGCGTAACGCCTATGTAATCAAAGCCGAGCGCGTAGAGAAAGATGCGGAAGGTAACATCACGACCATCTTCTGTACGTACGACGCAGAGACGCTGAGCAAAGATCCGGCGGATGGCCGTAAAGTGAAAGGCGTAATCCACTGGGTGAGCGCGCAGCATGCGCTGCCGGTTGAGATCCGTCTCTACGACCGTCTGTTCAGCGTGCCTAACCCAGGCGCAGCGGAAGACTTCCTGGCGGTTATTAACCCTGAGTCTCTGATTATCAAGCAGGGGTATGCCGAGCCGTCTCTGAAAGCCGCTGAAGCCGGTAAAGCGTTCCAGTTCGAACGTGAGGGTTATTTCTGCCTGGACAGCCGTTACAGCACGGCAGAAAAACCGGTATTTAACCGTACCGTGGGTCTGCGTGATACCTGGACTAAGATCGGCGAATAATAACGCTGCTCTGGTCAATGAGAAACAAACGCCGCGTAATGCGGCGTTTTTTTATTTAACGATCATGTCGTTAAGCATCGGGATAATCTTTTAAAGCCAACATTCCAGGTCAATGTGGTGCTACTTATTTTATTTAAAAAAAGTTCGTTGTTTTTCAAAAACAAAAACGCTGAAAAATATATTCTCAATCTCAATGTTACTTACTGAAAATTAGCATATTCCCCCGCCAGTACTCGCTTCACGGTAAATGTTACAAAGCACTACGAAATATGTGCTCTTCGTCATAATCCTGACTTTTGCCTGATTAAAAGCATTGATAATTCGCGTCGCGAAAAATAACCTAAAGACGGTAGTTAATTCGAGGGTATTTCTGACTACCCCTGACCATTTGGTCTTTTCTGTTTTTCGCCGTTTAAGGCGTTTTAATTCGTCAAAGAGGAATAATCTATGCGTACGTTCAGTGGCAAACGTAGTGCGCTGGCGCTGGCTATCGCCGGTGTGACAGCAATGTCGGGCCTGGTGGTTGCGCCAGAGGCAAAAGCAGCAGGTTTCATTGAAGATTCCACCCTTACGGGCGGTATTTATTACTGGCAACGTGAGCGTGACCGTAAAGACGTCACTGAAGATAAATACAAAACTAACCTTTCTCACTCGACCTGGAACGCCAACCTGGATTTCCAGTCGGGATATGCCGCCGATATGTTCGGGATCGATATTGCAGCGTTCACCGCAATTGAAATGGCCGAAAATGGCGACAGCGGCCATCCGAACGAAATTGCGTTCTCCTCCAGCAATAAAGCTTACGACGAAGACTGGTCCGGCGATAAAAGCGGAATCAGCCTGTATAAAGCGGCTGCAAAATTCAAATATGGCCCGGTCTGGGCGCGTGGTGGTTATATCCAGCCAACCGGTCAGACGCTGTTAGCGCCGCACTGGAGCTTTATGCCAGGTACCTATCAGGGCGCGGAAGCCGGTGCTAATTTTGACTACGGCGATGCGGGGGCGTTGAGCTTCTCCTATATGTGGACCAACGAGTACAAAGCGCCGTGGCACATTGAGATGGACAAGTTCTATCAAAACGATAAAAAAACCAAAGTTGATTATCTCCACTCGCTGGGGGCGAAGTACGACTTCAAAAACGATCTGGTGCTGGAAGCGGCTTTTGGTCAGGCTGAAGGCTATATCGATCAGTACTTTGCTAAAGCCAGCTACAAATTTGATATCGCAGGTAGCCCGCTGAGCACCAGCTATCAGTTCTACGGTACGCGCGACAAGGTCAGCGATGGCAGCGTAAATGATATTTATGACGGCACCGCGTGGTTACAGGCGCTGACCTTCGGCTACAAGGTGGGTCAGGTTGATTTGCGTCTGGAGGGTACATGGGTCAAGGCAGAAGGGCAGCAGGGCTACTTCCTGCAACGTATGACGCCAACCTACGCCTCTTCCAATGGTCGTCTGGATATCTGGTGGGATAATCGCTCTGACTTCAACGCCGACGGTGAAAAGGCAGTCTTCTTCGGCGCAATGTATGACCTGAAGAACTGGAACCTGCCTGGCTGGGCAGTGGGTGCGTCCTACGCGTACGCCTGGGACGCGAAGCCAGCGGATATGGCTACGCCAGACGCCTACTACGATCCGAACTACCGTCTGAAAGAGTCTTCATACAGTCTGGATGCGATTTATACCCTGCAGGAGGGCCGTGCGAAAGGCACGATGTTCAAACTGCACTTCACCCAGTATGACAACCACTCCGATATCCCGAGCTACGCGGGCGGTTACGGCAACATCTTCCAGGATGAGCGCGACGTGAAATTCATGGTCATTGCGCCATTTACCATCTTCTGATGAATGCTGCGGCGGGCTGTGTCCCGCCGTTATGGAGACTGAACATGATGAAAAAAAGGGTAATCGTTGCGCTGCTGGCATTCGGGCTGGTGGCGTGCGCGCAGGATCAGGCGCCGAAAGAAGACTCCCGTCTGAAAGAGGCGTATAGCGCTTGCATCAATACCGCACAAGGTTCACCTGAGAAGATTGAAGCCTGTCAAAGCGTGCTGAACGAGCTAAAAAAAGACAAAGCCCATGAGCAATTCGCCACGCAGGAAAACGTTCGCGTGATGGATTACCAGGCCTGTATTCAGGCGCGTAAAACCGGTAACGATCAGGAAGTGGCGAAGCGTTGCGATAAGATTTGGGACGAGATTCGCAATAACAATAAATAAGTTGCTGTACGCCCGGTGGCGCTGCGCTTACCGGGCTTTTTCCAGGCAAAAAAAAGCCAACCTCACGGCTGGCTCAGAGTATGAACACTGACTTATTTTGCGTCGTGCGCATGTTCATTTTCGCGGCAATCCCCTTCAGCACAGTGACCGTACAGGTACAGGCTGTGGTTGGTCAGGCGGATGCCATGACGGGCGGCGATTTCACGCTGGCGTGATTCAATGGAATCATCGCTAAATTCAATGACCTTGCCACAGTCGAGGCAGATCAGGTGATCGTGGTGGTGTTGCTGAGTCAGCTCGAACACGGATTTACCGCCTTCGAAATTATGACGAGTAACAATACCCGCGTCATCAAACTGGTTCAGCACACGATAGACGGTTGCCAGCCCAATCTCTTCACCCATATCGATAAGACGCTTATAAAGGTCTTCCGCACTGACATGGTGATTGTCTGGCCCCTGAAGCACTTCAAGTATTTTTAACCGAGGAAGCGTTACTTTCAGGCCAGCTTTCTTTAATGCGGTATTGTTGTCAGTCATGCGGAATCTGTCCTGTTGCTAAACGATTCACTTCAAAAGAAGAAGTGACAGAAAATGCACTTGGGATAATGCGTCTCATTATAGAACTGCCATGGCTAAATGAAAACTGCAAGTCTCAAGCAAAGTATGCTTATAAAAACGTGGTATCACCAACAAACTTGTTCGATGGCACCCACTTTTTACCAGGGGGATATTGTACAGGTCTGGACGAAAAAGTTAAAAGTTTGTAGCAATTAATTTAATCGGTTTTACCTGGACAACGGGCGCAACCGGAGTTGCGCCGCAGGGATATCAGGCGTTAAGGATATCGTCCAGGTTCAGCTCTTCACGAACCTGCTTAACCCATTTTTCTACACGCTCTGCGGTCAGCTCTGGCTGACGGTCTTCATCAATGGCAAGGCCAACGAAGTGATCGTCATCTGCCAGACCTTTGGAAGCTTCGAAGTGGTAACCCGCTGTTGGCCAGTGACCAACGATCGCCGCACCGCGCGGCTCAATGATGTCGCGAATAGTGCCCAGCGCATCACAGAAATACTCAGCGTAGTCTTCCTGATCGCCACAGCCAAACAGGGCAACCAGCTTGCCGTTGAAGTCGACTTCTTCCAGCGTCGGGAAGAAATCGTCCCAGTCACACTGTGCTTCACCGTAGTACCAGGTCGGGATGCCCAGCAGCAGGATGTCATAGCCCTCGAGATCTTCTTTGCTGCTCTTGGCGATGTCATGCACATCAGCAACGTCTTTACCGAGCTGTTTTTGAATGTTTTTTGCGATATTTTCAGTATTGCCGGTATCACTGCCAAAGAAAATGCCGATGATTGCCATGAGTAAAATAACCTCTTGAAACTTAATGGTATGGTGGCGCAAATTGTCCACGGATAAGGGCAATAATAGCAGAACAGGCAACCCTGCGGAAACAGCTATCACGCAGGACTGCACTCTGTGCTACATGAAAAAGGTAATATTGGGGATTTTCTGACTCACGCCTTGCCGCGTAACGTCTCAAGCTGGGCGATCAGCATCTCTTCGATCAGTTCGCTGCGGCTGATGTTGCGCGCGTCAGCTAACTCGTTAAGCGCATCGACGGCATCGGCATTCAGCTTGAGTTCGACACGCTTAAGCCCACGATTTTTATCGCGTTTAAGCTGGTTGCGTTTATTGATACGCAGCTGTTCATCGCGCGAAAGCGGATTCGTTTTCGGTCGTCCCGGTCGACGCTCATTCGCGAACAGATCTAGTGTCGTACGGTCCGTTTGTTCTTTGGCCATGATTCTGAGACTTCGGGGGAAACACGCCGCCCTGCTAATGCCCGGGCGATAAGCGCGCCATCATACATCACCCATATCCACACGCCAACGACTGGAAGCCCGTCGTCTTCCGGTCGCTGGCTTTTTAATCAATTCGCTGTATCAGTAAGATAGCGGCGAATGGCGCGCAGGACCGCATCCGGTTTTTCCGCGTGGACCCAGTGCCCGGCACCGGCGATGACGTGAGCGCGAGCCTGCGGAAATTGCGCCAGCAGCGTGTCACGGTACGCGTCAGTGACGTAAGGGGAGTTGCCGCCGCGAATAAAGAGGGTAGGGTGCGGCCAGGCGGGGACATTTTCCCACCCCACAATATGCGAATACTGATCCCACAGTACCGGGACGTTAAAGCGCCATTGTCCGTCAACAAAGGATTTCAGCAGGAACTGGACCACGCCTTCTTCATCGAGATGCTCGCGCATAACGGCTGCCGCCTGCTGGCGTGTGGAGACGCCTGACTCTGTCACGGCATTGATCGCAGCGAAAATCTCATCGTGACGGCGAACGTCGTAATTGACGGGCGCAACGTCAATGACCACCAGACCGGAAATTCGCTCAGGGGCCAGCGCTGTAAGCGCCATCACCGCTTTACCGCCCATTGAATGCCCGATGAGCGTCGCTTTCTGGATATTATTCGCATCGAGGGTGTCCCGCAGATCCTGCGCCATGGCTGCGTAGGTCATCTCCTCCGAGCGTCCTGAAAGACCGTGATTGCGCATATCAACCTGGAGGATCTCGTGATCGGTCACTAAATCGCGCGCCAGCACGCCCAGGTTATCCAGACTACCAAACAGGCCGTGAACCAGTACGATGGGAGAATTATTGTTCGGCGATTGTGCAGTTTGCGCTCGGGTATTCAATTTCATGGCAAAGTTCTTTTTTTAGGTTTGTCAGGTTAGGGTATCATGTTGACCATTCTGCCGCCCGGGGGCAAGGATCCAGTTTAATCTGACTTTTGCCGCCAACCTGGTTTGACGCTATCCGCTGTTGGGATTAGACCTTATAATCTCAACGACTTGTATTCAGATAAGATATCGCACTGGATTAAGATGAAAACAATCGAAGTTGATGACGAACTCTATCAGTATATTGCCAGCCAGACGCGGCATATTGGGGAGAGCGCGTCCGACATTTTACGGCGCATGCTTAAAATTTCCGCCGCCTCACAGCCCACTCCTGTCACTAAAGATGTTGTGTCTCAGCCGAGCGTTGTTGCACAAGTAAAACCTGCCGTCATGCCGGCAAAAGACAAAGTGCGCGCGATGCGCGAGCTGCTGCTGTCCGATGAATATGCAGAGCAGAAAAAGGCGGTTAACCGCTTTATGCTGGTGCTGTCTACACTTTACTCACTGGATAACAACGCATTTGCAGAAGCGACAGAGTCGCTGCACGGTCGCACGCGCGTTTACTTCGCAGGTGACGAGCAGACCCTGCTGCAAAATGGCAACCAAACCAAACCCAAACATGTTCCCGGTACGCCATACTGGGTGATCACCAATACCAATACGGGCCGCAAGTGCAGCATGATCGAACATATCATGCAGTCCATGCAGTTCCCGGCGGAATTGATCGAAAAGGTTTGCGGTACAATTTAACCCTTGCATCAGAAGGACCAGGCAATGGCAAATCACAGCCGTGCAGGACAACCTGCACAACAACGCGATTTGATTAACGTCGCTCAACTGACCGCGCAGTACTACGTGCTGAAGCCGGTGGTGGGCAACGCAGAACACGCAGTGAAGTTTGGTACATCTGGCCACCGCGGCAGCGCGGCGCGCCATAGCTTTAACGAACCGCACATTCTGGCCATTGCTCAGGCCATCGCGGAAGAGCGCGCCAAAAATGGCGTCACCGGTCCGTGCTATGTTGGGAAAGATACCCACGCCCTGTCTGAACCTGCCTTTATCTCCGTGCTGGAAGTACTGGCGGCAAACGGCGTAGACGTGATTGTTCAGGAGAACAACGGTTTCACGCCAACGCCTGCGGTTTCTAACGCTATTCTGGTACACAACAAAAAAGGTGGCGCGCAGGCGGACGGTATTGTGATCACCCCGTCCCACAACCCACCGGAAGATGGCGGCATCAAGTACAACCCACCTAACGGTGGCCCGGCGGATACCAACGTCACGAAAGTGGTGGAAGATCGCGCCAACGCGTTATTGGCTAACGGTCTGAACGGCGTGAAGCGCATCTCGCTGGATGAAGCCATGGCGTCCGGCCACGTGAAAGAGCAGGATCTGGTGCAGCCGTTCGTGGAAGGGCTGGCGGATATCGTCGATATGGCCGCTATCCAGAAAGCCGGTCTGAAGCTGGGCGTGGATCCGCTGGGCGGCTCCGGTATTGAATACTGGAAACGCATTGCCGAGCACTACAAGCTGGATCTGACCATCGTGAACGATCACGTCGATCAGACCTTCCGCTTTATGCACCTGGACAAAGACGGCGCGATCCGTATGGACTGCTCCTCCGAATGCGCGATGGCGGGCCTGCTGGCGCTGCGCGACAAGTTCGATCTGGCGTTTGCCAACGACCCGGACTACGACCGTCACGGTATCGTCACCCCGGCTGGGCTGATGAACCCGAACCACTACCTGGCTGTTGCGATTAACTATCTCTTCCAGCACCGTCCGCAGTGGGGCAAAGAGGTTGCGGTGGGTAAAACGCTGGTCTCTTCTGCCATGATTGACCGTGTGGTCGATGCGCTGGGCCGCAAGCTGGTGGAAGTGCCGGTGGGCTTCAAGTGGTTTGTTGATGGTCTGCACGACGGCAGCTTCGGCTTTGGTGGTGAAGAGAGCGCGGGGGCATCCTTCCTGCGCTTCGACGGCACCCCATGGTCAACCGATAAAGACGGCATCATCATGTGCCTGCTGGCGGCGGAAATCACCGCGGTTACCGGTAAGAACCCGCAGGAACATTACAATGACCTGGCAGCACGCTTTGGTGCGCCAAGCTATAACCGTATTCAGGCTGGCGCGACCTCTGCTCAGAAAGCCGCTCTGTCCAAACTCTCTCCGGAGATGGTCAGCGCAAGCACCCTGGCAGGTGACCCGATCACCGCGCGTCTGACGGCGGCACCGGGTAACGGCGCATCCATCGGCGGCCTGAAGGTGATGACCGAAAACGGCTGGTTCGCCGCGCGTCCATCCGGTACGGAAGATGCGTATAAAATCTATTGCGAAAGCTTCCTCGGCGCTGAGCACCGCCAGCAGATTGAGAAAGAAGCGGTAGAGATTGTCAGCGAAGTGCTGAAAAACGCGTAAATGGTGTCTGGTGCGGGCTGATGCCCTCACCCCGGCCCTCTCCCACAGGGCTGAGGGTTCCCCACAAATTAATGCGAGCACTGAGCAATCCCCTCGCCCCTCCGGGGAGAGGGTTAGGGTGAGGGGAACATACGGCGGTGGTGG